>JAOTYD010000007.1 GCA_029862005.1 Gammaproteobacteria bacterium
TACTTTGCCAACGACCACGGGTGAAGTACGCCTTTATCCGTGATCATCGTGGCGAGTTTTCGATTCGAGCGATGTGCCGGCTCTTTAAAGTGCATTTCAGTGGTTTTTATGCCTGGTTGCACAAGCCAATGTCGGCCAGAGCGATCGAAGACCAACGATTGCTGAAGTTGATCAAACGATTCTATGTGGCAAGCGGGGCGACTTATGGTAGTCCCTGGATCCATCGGGACCTGCGCGAAGCCGGTGAAACCTGTAGCGTCCATCGTGTCGCTCGGATTATGCGAGAGAATAAACTGAAGGCGCAGATCGGTTTCAAGCGCCGTCATATCAAGGGTGGCAAGTTGGCCAGCGTTGCTGCCAATCACCTGGATCGTAACTTTAGCCCGGATGCGCCTAACCAGGCCTGGGTGAGCGACATCACGTACGTTCGGACTTATGAAGGTTTTCTATATCTGGCGACCGTGCTCGATCTGTTTTCACGCCGCATTGTCGGCTGGTCGATGGACAAAACGATTGATCGGCACTTGGTTCTCAATGCACTGTTGATGGCTGTTTGGAAGCGTCAGCCCAAGGAACCGGTGCTAGTCCATAGTGACCAGGGTAGCCAGTATGCAGCGCGGATTATCTGGCATTCCTGAAGGAGAACACTCTAGAGCCGTCGATGAGTCGCCGAGGCAATTGTCACGATAACACAGTTGCAGAGAGTTTCTTTGCCACATTTAAAAAGCTAGTGATCCAGAAAAAGATCTATGCGACACGCGACGAAGCTAGAGGTGAGATATTTAATTTCATCGAGATGTTTTACAATCCGGTGAAGCGACATAGCCATACCGGTGGCGTGTCTCCTGCTAAATTCGAAGCGGACTATTTTTCGAAGCTAGAAGGCGTCTACTAAACCCTGGGAAGTCCAGATAGCCACATGATCTTTCTTAACAGTGGGCCAGGAGATGATCGAACGTTAATCGAACATTTTAATGTCGAATGGTTGTTCGACGGTCTCATTTTAGGCGTTATGTCAGATTCTTCTGGCAGTCTTGAAGTTGCAAGCAGTAGCCTCCTTGGAGCAGCAGGGACACTCTATCCTGTTTTACCTTTTAGTGCCCGAGGCCTGGAGGGTATCCCACCATGCCCTGCCTCGGATGACTGTTATAATGTTTCCGGAAATGCCTTGACATTGACCATGCGCGTTACCGAACCCGGTGACTGGATACGAGTAATTACCGCAAGCCGTGTGCCGGAACCTTCTATTATCGCGCTGTTTGGACTGGGCCTGTTAGTTTTAGGTTTCGCACGTCGCAAAGCGTGCAGCTAGTAACTGACCAGGTAAGTTAATATTAAAGCCATCTCATTCGAGGTGGCTTTTTTATGCCAGCATTTGGAGTTTAACCCCATCCGTGATATGGGGTATGACTAGTCACCCCTAACCTCTCATCAATAAGCAGACATATCTGACTACAAGAAACTATGTCTTACTTTCAGTATCCTATTGATTTTTTATGCAAAAAGGCGTACATTCGCGCCCGCAAGTGGTGAAGAGGGATGCTTGACCAGAAGGGCGCAGGACGAGCCCGGCGGATTAACGCTCTCCGCTACCTAAATTTAACTGGCTAACGATGGGATCCAGGTCCAACGACGAGTCAGTAGTCAGTTAAAAGGCCCTATCAGGGCCTTTTTTATTGGTAAGTTTTTGAGTGGTTTTTTTAGGACGTAAACGTGCGGGATTTAACGCAACTGTTTGAGCCGGTGGTCGAGTCGATGGGTTATGAACTGGTCGGCGTCGAGTTCCAGGGTTCGGGTCACCACGGTACGCTGCGGGTGTATATCGACCGTGACAGCGGTGTCAGCCTGGACGATTGTGCGGCGATCAGCCACCAGATCAGCGGCATCCTCGATGTCGAGGAACCGATTCAGCAGGCCTATGACCTGGAGATTTCATCGCCAGGTATCGACCGGCCGCTGTTCAAGCTGGCGGATTTTGAACGCTTTGCCGGCAGCAAGGCGAAAATCAAGCTGGCAGTGGGCCAGCTGGGTCGCAAGAATTTCAGGGGTGAGCTACAGGGAGTGGCTGACTCGAAATGGGTAAAGATAGAGGTCGATGGTGAGACCTTCGATCTGCCTTATGCCGATATCGCCAAGGCGAATTTGGTCGGGGATATTTGAACTGGATTAAACCGATTGCCACGCAGGGCAGTCGAACATTTGAACATATTGAGATTAACGACGATGGACAACAAAGAAATCCTGCTGGTAGCAGATACCGTCTCCAACGAGAAGGGTGTGGATCGCGAAATTATATTCGAAGCGATCGAGGCCGCGCTCGCGTCGGCGACGCGCAAGAAACATCAGCAGGATATCGAGGTGCGGGTCGATATCGACCGTATGACCGGCGACTACGATACCTATCGCCGTTGGGAAGTAGTCGAACCGGCAGAAAATGGCGGTCTCGAAGAGCCGCTGCGCCAGATAACGCTCGAGGCGGCGCAAGTCGATGATCCCGATATCCAGCTCGGCGATTTTATCGAGGAGCAGATCGAGTCGGTCGAATTCGGCCGTATCGCGGCGCAGACCGCGAAGCAGGTTATCGTGCAGAAAGTGCGCGAGGCCGAGCGCCGCAAGGTCATCGATGCCTACGAGGACCGCGAGGGTTCACTGGTCATGGGGCAGGTGAAACGCGTCGAGCGCGGCAACGTCTACGTCGATCTCGGTGACAATGCCGAGGGTTTTATTCCGCGCGAGGAAATGATTCCGCGCGAATCGGTGCGCCCCGGTGACCGGGTGCGTGGTTACCTGTACAAGATTGCCTCCGAAGTGCGCGGCCCGCAATTGTTTATCAGTCGTACCGCACCGGAATTCCTGGTCGAACTGTTCAAGCTCGAGGTGCCGGAAGTCGGCCAGGACCTGATCGAAATCGTGTCCGCGGCGCGTGATCCCGGCATGCGTGCCAAGATCGCAGTCAAGAGCAACGATCCGCGCATGGACCCGGTCGGTGCCTGTGTCGGTATGCGGGGTTCACGCGTGCAGTCGGTCTCGAATGAACTCGCCGGTGAGCGCGTCGACATCATATTGTGGGACGAGAACGCCGCCCAGTTCGCAGTCAACGCGATGTCGCCGGCCGAAGTTGCCTCGATCGTCATCGACGAAGAATCCAATTCGATGGATATCGCGGTGCCCGAAGACAAGCTGTCGCAGGCGATTGGACGCGGTGGCCAGAACATCAAGCTCGCGAGCCAGTTAACCGGGTGGACGCTGAACGTCATGGACGAGGCCGCGGCCGAGGAAAAATCAGAAGGCGAGTCGCGCCAGCTGGTGGAAAATTTCATGAGCCAGCTCGATGTTGACGAGGAAGTGGCTATTATCCTGGTGCAGGAAGGTTTAACCACGATCGACGAGGTGGCCTATATCCCGGAATCCGAATTGAATGAAATTGAAGAATTTGACGAAGAAATTGTGCAGGAACTGCGGGGACGGGCTCGCGATGCCCTGTTGACCATGGCGATTGCGCGTGAAGAAACCGCCGAGGCCGGCGAGCCGCAGGACGATCTGCTGAACATGGAATTCATGACCAGCGAGCTTGCGCATAAACTCTCGCGCATCGGCATCTGCACCATGGAAGACCTGGCCGAGCAATCGACCGAGGAACTCGAAGAGATCGAAGGCATCGATGCCGAGTTTGCGGGTAAGTTGATCATGAAGGCCCGCGAACCCTGGTTTGCCGAGGCAGAAGCCGAGCAGGTAAGCGCAGCGGCATCGGATGCAAGTTAGCAAGTGGAAGGTAGATCATGGCAAATGTAATTACAGCTAAACAACTTTCGGAAGTTATCGGCGTCAACGTCGAAAAACTGCTCGACCAGCTCAATACCGCGGGTGTTGACGTCAAGGACGAGAACGCCCCGATTTCTGACGAAGACAAGATGAAGTTGCTGGAATCACTGCGCAGCAGCCATGGTAAGGAAGATTCTGAAGGTCCCAAGAAAATAACGCTGCGCCGCAAGAGCAAGAGTGAGCTCAGGGTTTCTGGCAGCTCGGGGCGTAACGTCACCACCAAGACGATCAACGTCGAGGTGCGTAAAAAGCGCACCTACGTGCGGCGTGCCGATATCGAGGCCGAGGAGGCCAAGGTTCAGCAGGAAGCCGAGGCCGAGGTTGAAGAAAAAACCAGGGACGAGCATGAGCAGGCCGAGGAGCAGGCCAGGCAGGCCGAGGAAGCGGCCCAGGTGCAGGCAGAGGCTGCCCGCGCGGCCGAGGAACAGGCGATTCGTGAAGAAGCCGAAAAGAAGGCCTACGAAAGAAGCCTGCAGGAAGTCGAGGCCGCGCAGAAAGCAATCGAGCAACAACGTGCCGAAACCGAGGCTGCTGAGGCCGCTGAAGAGGCGGCACGCGTCGCACTTGAGGCAGCCGCAGCCGCGAGTGCGGCCGCGACGACGGGCGAGAAAACCGGCAAGCATGGCAAGCACGATGACAAGAGTACCCGTTACGGGCGCAAGGAGCTGCATGTCAAGGAATCTGCCCATCAGCCGAACCGCAAGCAGAAATTCAAGAAGGGACAACGACAGGTACACGACATCAAGAATCTGCACGGGTTCGAGAAGCCGACCGCGCCGGTGGTGCGCAGCGTCGAGGTCCCCGAAGCGATCACCGTGGCCGAACTGGCACAGCGCATGGCCGTAAAGGCCGGTGACGTGATCAAGGTCTTGATGCAAATGGGTACCATGGCGACCATCAACGAGGTGCTCGACCATGACACTGCCACGCTCGTGGTCGAGGAGCTGGGTCATAAGGTGGTTACCGCCGCCAGCGAAGACGACTTCGAAAAGGAGCTGCTCGCGAGTACCGGCCAGGAGGGCAAGGACAAGGTTACCCGGCCACCGGTGGTCACCATCATGGGTCACGTCGACCACGGCAAGACCTCGCTGCTCGACTACATCCGAAAATCCAGGGTTACCTCGGGTGAAGCGGGTGGCATCACCCAGCACATCGGTGCTTACCATGTCGAAACCGACAAGGGCATCATCACCTTCCTCGATACGCCGGGGCACGCCGCGTTCTCCGCGATGCGCGCCCGTGGCGCGCAGGCAACCGACATCGTTGTGCTCGTAGTCGCTGCCGATGACGGCGTCATGCCGCAGACCAAGGAAGCGATTCAGCATGCAGCGGCGGCGAAAGTACCTCTGGTCGTCGCCGTCAACAAGATCGACAAAGAGGACTCGGACCCGGACCGGGTCAAGAATGAACTCGCGGCGCTGGAAGTCATTCCCGAGGAGTGGGGTGGCGAGAATATTTTCGTCAATGTATCGGCCATTACCGGTGACGGAATCGATAGCCTGCTCGACTCGATCCTGTTGCAGGCCGAGGTTCTCGAGCTTGAAGCGGCCGAAAAAGGCAATGCCAAGGGTATTGTGATCGAAGCGTCTCTCGACAAGGGTCGTGGTCCCGTGGCAACGGTGCTGGTGCAATCGGGATTGCTGCAACAGGGGCAGATGCTGCTCGCCGGAACCCAGTTCGGACGGGTACGTGCGATGTATGACGAATCGGCCAAGGCGATCAAATCAGCGGGACCTTCCATGCCCGCGGTCGTGCTGGGCCTGTCGGGCGTGCCCAACGCCGGCGACGAGGTCTTCGTCGTCGAAAACGAACGCAAGGCGCGTGAATTTGCCGCGACTCGCGAAGCCAAAACGCGTGAAAGCAAACTCGCTGACCAGCAAAAGGCCAAGCTGCAGGGTATGTTCGATGTCATGGCCGAAGGCGAAGTCGCTGAAACCAACGTGCTGATCAAAGCGGACGTGCAGGGTAGTTCCGAGGCAATCCGCGAGTCGCTGGAAAAACTGTCTACCGATGAGGTACGTGCCAAGCTGGTTTCGACCGGCGTCGGGGGTATCAATGAATCCGACGTTAACCTGGCGGCAGCGTCAAATGCTATCGTGATCGGGTTTAACGTGCGTGCGGATGCGGCAGCCAAACGTGTCGCCGGCGATTACGGGGTCGAAATCCGCTATTACAGCGTAATTTACGACATCATCGATGATATCAAGGCCGTGATGTCGGGAATGCTGTCACCCGAATCGCAGGAAAACATCATCGGCCTGGCCGAGGTCAAGGATGTCTTCCGGTCGCCGAAATTTGGCGATGTCGCGGGCTCGATCGTGATCGAGGGCGTGGTGCGCAAGGGTGCACCGATTCGCGTGCTGCGCGATAACGTCGTCATCTACGAAGGCGAGCTGGAGTCGCTGCGACGCTTCAAGGATCCAGTCGAAGAAGTTCGCATGGGGACCGAGTGCGGAATCGCGGTAAAAAATTACAACGACGTAAAACCCGGCGACCAGATCGAGGTGTTCGAACGTATCGAAGTGGCGCGCTCGCTCGACTGAGTGTGAATCGTTATGCCCAAAGATTATCCGCGCAGTGAACGGATAGCCTCGCAGATCCAGCGCGCTTTAGCCGCGCTGATTCAAAGTGGCCTGAAGGATCCGCGCCTGTCGATGCCGAGCATACTCGAGGTTCAGGTCAGCAAGGACCTGTCGCATGCGCGGGTCTTCTTCAGCGTGTTGAATCCGGATGATGCCGGCGACTGTCTCGAGGCCCTGAACCGTGCCAGTGGATTCTTACAGCACGAAATCGGCAAGAGCCTCAAGGCCCGCATCACCCCGAAACTCAGCTTCATCTACGACGATACCGATATCCGCGGGCGCCAGTTGTCCGACCTGATCGACTCGGTTGTCGCAAACGACAAGATTAAATCCGGACGCTAATGGGCAAGCAGCGCGGGCCCAGCGATTATCGGGATATCGACGCTATCCTGATTCTGGAGAAACCACCCGGCCTCAGTTCGAACCAGGCCCTGCAGCAGGTCCGCAAACTGTATCGCGCACGCAAAGCGGGGCACTGTGGCAGCCTCGATCCGCTGGCGACAGGTGTGTTACCGGTTTGCCTGGGCGAGGCGACCAAGTTTTCCAGCTACCTGCTGGGCGCCAACAAGACTTACCGTGCTTACTGTCGTCTCGGGCAGACGACGACGACCGGAGACGCCGAAGGAGAGGTGCTTGAAACGGTGCCTGTACAGGTAGACCCAACGCAGATCAGGCAGACGCTCGAACGATACGTCGGTGAAATCGAGCAGATTCCACCGATGTATTCCGCCCTCAAGCACCAGGGTCAGCGGCTTTACAAGCTCGCGCGCGCCGGTGAGCAGGTTGAACGTAAACCACGTAAGATAAAGATTTACGATCTGACACTGCTGGCCTGCACCGACGATAGCCTGTCGATCGAGGTGTCCTGTTCCAAGGGGACGTATATCAGGACACTCGCCGAGGATATCGGAGCCGCGCTTGGATGCGGTGCCCATTTGACCGCGTTGCGACGCACCGCGGTTGGTAATTTTGCTGAATCGGCAGCGGTTACGCTTGAGGAGTTAGAGGAATTGCAGCACCAGGGCATGGATCGGATTGACGCATTGCTGCTGCCGGTTGCCAGTGCCCTGGCGCAGTTTCCCGAACTCGAGCTGGATGCTGCGAGCTGCGTCGATATCTGCCACGGGAAACGGATTCAGCTGGGTCATGCTCGAGCATCCGGGCTGTGTCGACTGGTGTCCGACGAGGGCTGTTTTATCGGCCTCGGTGAGGTCGGCCCCGAGGGCGAACTGAAAGCCAAAAGACTAATGAATACAGCTAGATAGCACTATATGGTATGGCCCTCGCCAATAACCGGGGTTATTCCGGTGAAAGTTCTTGTTACCACCTGCCCAGATAGGTAGAATACCTGCCTTTTTCGGGCCCACGAGGTTTATCCATGTCAATGTCAGCTGAGCAGAAGGCTGCAATTATCGCTGATTATCAGCAAGGTAGCGGTGACACCGGATCACCCGAAGTGCAGGTGGCGCTATTGTCGCACCAAATCGGTCATCTTACCGAGCACTTCAAACAGCATATTCATGACCATCATTCACGCCGTGGCCTGTTGAGGATGGTTAACCAGCGTCGCAATTTACTGGATTATCTGAAATCCAAAAATCAGCAACGATACAAAGACTTGATAGCAAAACTCGGATTGCGTCGTTAATTAAGGTGAGAGAATAGTGAATCCAATCAAAAAGACATTTCAGTACGGCGCACACGAAGTCACGCTGGAAACCGGAGAAATTGCGCGCCAGGCCAGCGGTGCTGTAATCGTAAGCATGGCTGACACGGTCGTCATGGTCACCGTGGTGGCCACGAAGAGCGCTGATCCCGGCCGTGGATTCTTTCCACTGACGGTCGATTACCAGGAAAAGACCTATGCCGCGGGCAGAATCCCCGGTGGATTTTTCAAGCGCGAGGGTCGGCCCAGTGAGAAAGAGACACTGACCTGCCGCCTGATTGATCGACCGATCCGTCCGCTGTTTCCGAAAGGATTCATGAATGAAGTCCAGGTCGTCGCCAACGTGATTTCAATGAACGTTGAAGTGGATCCCGATATTCTGGCCTTGCTGGGTACATCCGCGGCTCTGGCCGTCTCCGGAATTCCATTTAGCGGCCCGATAGGCGCTGCCCGTGTTGGATATATTGGCGGCGAATACGTCCTCAACCCGACCAATAGCCAGGTCGCCGAATCGGACCTGGACCTGGTGGTTGCAGGTACCAAAAATGCAGTCCTGATGGTGGAATCGGAAGCCAACTGCCTGTCCGAATCGGTGATGCTGGATTCGGTGGTTTACGGTCATGAGCAAATGCAGACCGCAATCCGGGCCATCGAAGAATTAGCCGCTGAAGTCGGAGTTGAAACCTGGGAATGGCAGGCACCTGAAACCGACGAAACCCTGGCTGAAAAAGTAAGCGCCCAGGGTGAGTCAGCGATTGCGCAGGCCTATACCATCGCCGACAAGATGGAACGCCAGAACAAACTGGGTGAAATCCGCACCGAAATAGTCGCTGCACTGGTCAGCGAAGCGGAAGATTCTCCGAGCGAAGAGGGCGTGCGCGGAGCAATCAGCAAGCTTGAAAAGAAAATTGTGCGCGGTCTCATCATCGCCGGTGAAAAGCGTATCGATGGACGCGATACCCGGACTGTACGCCCCATCCGCATCCGCACAGGCGTGTTGCCACGAACTCATGGCTCAGCCCTGTTTACACGCGGTGAAACGCAGGCACTGGTGGTGACGACCCTCGGCACCGGGCGTGATGCGCAGTTAATCGACGCTATCGAAGGAACCCGTAAAGAAAATTTCATGATGCATTACAACTTTCCGCCTTCGAGCGTCGGTGAAGTCGGGCGCGTGGGCTCTCCCAAGCGTCGCGAGATCGGGCATGGCCGCCTCGCCAAGCGCGGCGTGCAGGCCGTGATGCCACACCTGGATGACTTTCCCTACGTTATTCGCGTCGTCTCGGAGATTACCGAATCAAACGGCTCTTCGTCGATGGCGAGCGTCTGTGGCGCCAGTCTCGCGCTGATGGACGCGGGCGTTCCTTTAAAGGCACCGGTTGCGGGTATCGCGATGGGCCTGATCAAGGAAGGCGATGATTTCGCAGTACTGTCCGATATCCTCGGCGACGAGGATCACCTCGGCGATATGGATTTCAAGGTTGCCGGTACCAACGATGGCGTTACCGCGCTGCAGATGGATATCAAGATCGACGGTATTACGACCGAGATTATGCAGCAGGCGTTGGACCAGGCCCGCGAAGGTCGGCTGCATATTCTCGCTGAAATGGCCAAAGAGCTGAGCGAAAGCCGTGCCGAGATGTCCGAATACGCGCCGCGACTGATCACCTTCCGTATCAATCCAGAAAAAATTCGCGATGTCATCGGTAAGGGCGGGGCAACGATCCGTTCGATTACCGAGGAAACCGGCGCCACGATCGAAGTGGACGATGATGGCATGGTAAAAATCGCATCGGTCGAAAAAGCCGCCGGTGACGAGGCCCGTCGCCGTGTCGAGCAGGTTACCGCAGACGTCGAGGTTGGTGTGATTTACGAAGGCAAGGTTGCCAAGATCATGGACTTTGGGGCTTTCGTGAACATTCTTCCCGGAAAAGACGGGCTGGTACATATCTCGCAAATTTCAGATGAGCGTGTCGAGAGCGTCAGCGACAAGCTTTCGGAGGGCGACATGGTAAAGGTCAAGGTGCTCGAAGTGGATCGGCAGGGCCGCATACGCCTGAGTATGAAAGCCGTTGCCGAAGGAGAGGCCGCGACAGTTTAGCGCATACTGGTAATTTTGTTGTAGCGAAGGGGAAACAGCGTTTCCCCTTTTTTATGTTCGTTATAAAATCGATTCAAAGATCACTGGTCCCGATCAGACAATGGCATAGGGAAGTCAGCAGCGCCTGGCAGGTTTTAAGGTTTGTTTGCTGTTAGACGGCTAAATAATCTTGAAGATGGTGCCGCAATAGGGGCACCTGGCCTCGCCGCCATTTTCCGCGACCGGTATGTACACCATCGGGTGTGAATTCCACAGGCTCGAGCCTTCCATAGGGCAGTGAATGGGCAGGTCGTCGGTCTTTACTTCGACCGCGGTTTTCGCATTGGGTGTTGAGTATGCGGACTGGTTTGATGCTGTGTCTGGATTGACCATCGATTTCCTAATTTACGAAAGTTAGCAGGTCCAGGTATTTCTCGTTACGCCCGTGCACCAGGTCAAAGTAGCCCGACTGCAGGCGCTCGGTAATCGGGCCGCGCTTGCCACTGCCAACCGGGCGGTTGTCGAGCTCGGCAATCGGCGTGACCTCGGCCGCCGTGCCGGTGAAAAAAGCCTCGTCGGCGATGTATATTTCATCACGGGTGAAGCGCCGTTCTATGATGTCGAGGCCCTGGTCTGCAGCGAGCTTGAAAATGGTTTTGCGCGTGATGCCGTTCAGCGCCGTCGTGGTTTCAGGGGTATAGATTACGCTATCCCGGATCACAAAGATATTCTCGCCGCTACCCTCGGCGACATAGCCCTCGGGATCAAGTAACAGGGCTTCATCGTAACCGTCTTTAAGGGCTTCACCGAGCGCCAGCATCGAGTTGATATACTGCCCGTTCGCCTTGGCCTTGGTCATCGCGATATTGGGGTGGTGGCGGGTGTGCGAGGAAGTCTTGATTCGAATACCTTTCTCCAGTCCTTCCTGGCCCAGGTAGGAGCCCCATTCCCAGGCGGCGACGATACAGTGCACGCTAAGATTGTCCGCGCGCAGCCCCATACCCTCGGAGCCGTAAAAAACCATCGGTCGTATATAGGCGCTGTCGAGCTTGTTCTCACGCACCGCGGCAATCTGTGCGTCGATCAGTTGCTGTTTGTCAAATGGAATCGCCATGCCGAGTACCTTGCACGAATCCAGCAGGCGCGTGGTATGCGCGTCTAGGGCAAAGATCGCGGTGCCCTGGTCGGCATGGTAGGCACGCACGCCCTCGAAACAGCCCATGCCGTAATGCAAGGTATGGGTCAAGACATGCACCGTGGCATCTCGCCAGGCGACCATTTCACCGTCAAACCAGATGACCCCATCGCGATCAGCCATCGACATTTTAATTCTCCTGCACGCTGAAACACGTGTTCCAGCAGTTAATAACATGGTTTACCTGCTCGACAATCAAATCGGCTTCAACCTCGGCGGATTGATTTTGCAACACGGATTCGTGCAGCAACCGGTGATAGGTCTGGTAAATTTCAGCCAGTTGCGACTGCGAACTGGTGATCAGATTTAACCGAAACAACTCGTTGAGCAGGCGAATATTATCAGAATATAAACAATCGGGGCCAATACTATTTGCGTGTGCCAGCACCCAGTATTGCACCAGGAATTCGATATCAACCATGCCGCCGCGCGATTGCTTCAAATCCCGGCGCTCACCCTCCGGGGGTCGCTTGCTGAGATAGATTCGCTCCCGCATTTCAACAATGTCGCGACCTAATTTGTCGATATCCCGCGGTAGCCTGAGTACCGTTTCGCGAATACGATCAAACTCGGGTTTCAGCGCAAGCTCACCGGCAACCACGCGCGCGCGCACCAGCGCCTGGTGTTCCCAGGTCCAGGCCTTTTCCAACTGGTAGCGCTGGTAGGCCTGGGTTGACGATACCAGCAATCCCGACGATCCCTCCGGCCGCAGTCTCGAATCGATTTCGTAGAGCTTGCCCGATGCGGTCAGGACACTGGTCATCGAGATAATTTTCTGCGCGAGGCGTGCGAAATAGACCGAGTTTTCGACACAATTTTCACTGCTCGTATGCTGCTGTTCGCCACTCGAATCATGCAGAAAGATCAGGTCGAGGTCCGACTGGTAATGCATTTCGCGGCCGCCTAGCTTGCCGTACCCGACGATCGCAAAGTTGGCCTGTCGACGCGTATCCGATTCGGTACACTCCGGTACGCCGTACTGCTGCTGCAGTGTTTTGCTGGCTAACTGGCAGACTGCTTCGAGTACGACTTCCGCCAGTTCACAGAGGTAACGACTGACCTGGCTGGCGTCGATCTCCTGTGCCAGCTCGGCACAGGCAATTACCAGAGTCTGCTCGCGTTTGAATATGCGCAGGCTGTCGAGTTCGAGCTCGGCATCACCTTCGATGTTGTCAAGTTGTTGCTGTAAACGCTGCAGTAACTTTGGCTTGTCGAAGCGGTCTCGTTCACCCGCCTGGATCAGATTCTCAAGCAGCATCGGGTATTGCGAGACTTCTTCGGCTATCCAGGCGCTTTTCTCGAACAGGGAGGCCAGCTTTTGCAGCAGTGCCTGGTTTTGAAACAACAGCTCGAAATAAACGCTACGTCCCGCAATCGACGAAAACAAACGCATGAATCGCTCAAACAAGATAGCCGGATGAGGGCAGGGCCGGATGGCCTCGATCAAAATCGGTAACAGTGTGCTGAAGCGTTGTTTAGCCTTTGCCGACATGAAGCTCCAGGCTTTCGATTGTAAAAACCGATTGAGCAACTGGTTGATATCCCGGGCCTCATCGATTTTAGCGTTGGCGATAAATTCCCATTGCCTGCTGTCATCGATTGCCTCGTCGAAACCATCATCGATTACCGGCTCCGGACTCGCGACATCCTGCTGGAACAGCTCGCTGAAACAGTGGTAAACCTGATCGCGATGCTGCTGCAGTTTGGTGACAACCGCTGCCCAGTCGGTAAAGTCCATTGTCGCGGCGATGCGGATCTGCTGCACGGGATTATCGGGTAAATCGTGGGTTTGCTGGTCGGCGTACATCTGGATACGATTTTCCAGCAGGCGCAGAAAACAATAAGCCTCGCGTAATATATTTATCGTTTCGGTGTCAACGATCTGCTGAGCTTCGAGGGCATTAAAGCTGTCGAAGATACTGGTGTTTTGCAGTTGATGATTGCGTCCCCCTTTGAGGATTTGAAAAGCCTGGACAAAAAACTCGATTTCACGAATTCCGCCCTGGCCAACCTTTATATTGACACGCATCTTTTTTGATTTAGCCTGGGAATCAATCTTTTGCTTGAGTGTGGCAAGTCCTTCAAACACGCGGTAATCATGGTACTTGCGGTAAACAAACGGTTTGATGATTGCTGCAAGGTAGCCACGACTGGCATCGCTACCGGTCAGAATACGGGCCTTGACCATCGCGTACTGTTCCCACTCACGCCCGTGTAACTGGTAGTAATGTTCGAGCGCACTGTGATTCAGGGCAACCGGTCCGGATTCCCCCCAGGGTCGCAGGCGCAGGTCGACCCGATAAACGAAACCGTCGGCGGTGGTTTCACTCAAGACCTGGGTGAACAGTTTAACCAGGCGACTGAAGTATTCCTGGTAACTCAATTGTCCGTAACCTTTGAGTTCCCCGTCACTGTCGTAACAGCAGATCAAATCGATATCGGACGAAAAATTAAGTTCGCCCCCGCCCAGTTTACCCATGGCGATAATATTCAATTCCATTTCATCGCCGTTCGAGTCCAGCGGCCGTCCGTGTTTTACCGAGAGCTGTTGCTGGCAGGCGTGCAAGGTTTCCCGGATCAGCTGATCGGCCAGGTCGCTTAAATGGCGCAGCGTCATCTCGACCGGGTTGGCGGCCACCACGTCCAGGTAAATGATCTCGACCAATTTTTGATGGCGGTAGCGGCGCAACTGCTGCTTGACTTGCTCGAGATCAATCTTGCTGTCCGCGCCGGGATCGATAATAGTCGTTGCAGGCATGAATTCCTCAAGCTGAAGCAGGGACTTAATCCATTCCGGTCGTTGTTGCAGTTGTTGCAGCGCGTAGGGGCTTGCGATCGCAAGGCGTTCGATTTTGACAATATCCTGCGATTGCGTCCTGGTTTCTTTTAAATAGGCAACAATTTCCTGCCACTGAAAGCGATTTTCGTCGAGCAGGTCTGGCTTTTCGGGAATTACGTCCATGTTAATGCGAATGAGAAGTGTTATTATTTACGTTATTATCTATATTCATTAGTATCTGCGTTGTTATTTGCGATTTTTGCATGATTTACCGCAAGGCAAGTTTAGCGCCGAAACGAGTTCGCAAACCAGTAAATTTATCGGTATGCAGCAAACCAATTTTCCCGGTTCAGTCGCCACTTAACGTCCCTGAACAACACCGAGTAGTAACCAGAAGAATACAGTGACCGCAAGCTACCCTTACCTGCAACGCGTTTGGAAACCGGGAATTCTACTGGTTGCCATCCTGTTCAGCCTGCCTATTTTTACGATCGCGAGTTTTATCATCCATCCTGCTAACGAGGTCTGGCAACATTTAATCAGTACGGTGCTTGGTGAGTACCTGCTGAACTCGGCGCTACTGATGCTGGGTGTCGGCTGTGGAACCCTGCTGATCGGTGTGGGCTGTGCGTGGTTGACGAGCGTATGCGAGTTCCCGGGAAAGCGTTTTTTTGCCTGGGCCCTGCTGTTGCCGCTGGCGTTTCCGGCATACATCATCGCCTATACCTATACCGGGATGCTCGATTATGCCGGCCCGGTGCAGACCTGGATCAGGGAGCTTACCGGCTGGGGTTTGCGTGATTACTACTTTCCCGAGGTGCGTTCACTTGGCGGCGCGGTGACGATGTTTTCACTGGTGCTTTATCCCTACGTATACCTGCTTTCACGCGCTTCGTTTCTGGCGCAATCGGTTTGCGTGCTCGAAGTGAGCCGGACCCTGGGCTGTTCGGTCTGGGCCAGTTTTTATCGCGTTGCGATACCGTTGGCGCGTCCTGCCATTGTCGCGGGTTTATCGCTGGCGCTGATGGAGACCCTGGCCGACTACGGCACGGTTTCCTACTTCGGACTGGGCGTTTTTACGACCGGAATTTTTCGCACCTGGTTCGGTCTTGGGGACGGTACCGCCGCGGCCAAGCTGGCAGCAATCCTGCTGATGTTTGTGTTTGTGCTGGTCGTCATCGAGCGCTGGTCGCGTCGGCAGGCCCAGTATCATCATACGTCTGGTCGCTATAGTGCCCTGCCGCAGTATCGGCTCAGCGGCTCTCGTGCCTGGCTCGCTTTTTGCGCCTGTTTTATCCCGTTATTGCTGGGTTTCCTGCTGCCAGCCTACCAGTTGGCTATCTGGGCGAAGGAAACCTATGGCTACATGATCGATGAGGCGTTTATAAAACTCACCTACCACTCCATCGCGCTCGCGTTAAGCGCCGCAGCACTCGCGGTCGTGCTTGCGCTGTTCCTGGGTTACGGCAAGCGGTTGTTCACGAGCTACACGGTGGCGGCTTCAATTCGTGTGGTGGCAACAGGTTATGCAATACCCGGTACCGTGGTCGCCGTTGGTGTCATTATTCCCTTTGCCTGGATCGATAACAGTGTCGACAGTGCAATGCGTGAACACTTCGGATTTTCAAGCGGACTGCTGTTAAGTGGCAGCCTGTTTGCGGTGATGTTCGCTTACATGGTGCGTTTTCTTGCAGTTTCGATTCAGTCGATCGAGTCGGGGCTGACCAGGATCAAGCTGTCGATGGACGATGCAGCGCGTTCGTTATCCTATACACCATTTGAAATACTATTGCGGGTTCATTTGCCGTTGATGAAAGGCACCGTACTGACGGCATTCCTGATCGTTTTTGTCGATGTCATGAAGGAATTGCCGGCAACGCTGATACTGCGTCCCTTCAATTTCAATACGCTTGCCGTCAGGGCATTCGAGCTCGCATCAGACGAGCGGCTCGCCGATTCTTCTACGGCTGCATTAATGATAGTTGTCGTGGGACTGGTACCTGTTATCCTGCTGAGTCACAGTATAAAAACCTCCCGGGCAGGTTCATGACTTCAAAACTGGACGTCGAAAAACTGGATGCCGGCTACGATGACCTGCAAGTCCTGAACCAGATCAGTTTTTCGCTGCGACCGGGTGAAATCGGATGCGTGCTGGGGCCCAGCGGTTGCGGTAAAACCACGGTATTACGCGCCGTCGCCGGGTTCGAGCCAGCCTGGCGCGGACGCATTCTGATTGACGATACCGTGGTCAGTTCGCGCAAATTCAATCTGCCGCCCGAAAAACGCAATATTGGCATGGTGTTCCAGGATTTTGCGTTATTCCCGCACCTGCGAGTCGAGGATAATGTCCGCTTTGGTCTGAAGGGAATGAACCGGCGCGACCAGCAGACTCGAATCCAGGAGATGCTTGCGATTGTCGGCATGCCAGCCTATGCGCAGGCGTATCCTCATCAGCTCTCGGGTGGGCAGCAACAACGAATTGCGCTGGCGCGTGCGCTGGCACCGCGCCCGCGAATCCTGCTGCTGGATGAGCCTTTCTCGAACATGGATGTCGAACTTCGCGAGCAACTGGCGCGCGAGGTCAGAAGTATCCTGAAGCAGGAGAATAATACGGCCATGCTGGTAACCCATGATCAAAACGAGGCATTTGCCATGGCTGACCAGATTTGTGTCATGAACGAGGGCCGTATCCTGCAGCAGGGCAGTGGTTATGATCTTTATCACAAGCCGACGAATCGGTTTGTCGCCGATTTTATCGGCCAGGGTGTCATCATTCCGGCCACGGTTGAAAATCAAACCACTGTCAAAACCGGCCTTGGTGTGATTCAGGGCAACAGCAGGATCGAGGCTGAAACCGGTACGATGGTGGATATCCTGATTCGACCGGACGATGTCATTCACGATGATGAGTCAGAGGATTCGGCGATCGTCGTCGAAAAGGCATTTCGAGGTGCTGACTTTTTATATTTTTTACGCATGGATAGTGGAATTGAAGTAATGTGCCTTGCACCCAGCCACCATAATCATAAAATTAACGAACGTATCGGGATTCGGCTTAACGTTGACCACCTGGTCATCTTTCCCCGCAGCTAGGATCGAACTCACACTTCGAGATTTAATGATCAGCAAAATACTTATCACTCTGGCAGTCATCGTGGCATGCATGTGGATGCTGTCGGCGCGAACGAAACCGGTGCTGAAAACGATTCCAAATCCTGGCGCCGAGCGCAAGAAAATGTTGGTGCGTAATGCGGCAATTGGATTTATGGTGATCATGGCCGTTGCCGCCGGAACCATGATTTACCTTGAAGCCGATAAGCGCGGTTCGGTTGTCACCGTGCATGTCATCAACACGCAATCCGGTGCCACGAAGTCTTACCAGGCCATGAAAAGTGACATTCAAAGCGACGGATTCACGACGCTGGATGGTCTGCAGGTGTTTGTCGCCGGAATCGAGCGCATTGAAATTGAAACCCGTAGCGCTACCGAATAAGATCAGACCCGGTCCTTGATCGCCTCCATGACCGTCGTCATATCTGAACTGGGAACCGATACCAGCAAACCTTCATCGCGGTAAAACGATACCAGCGGGGCAGTCTGTTCGTTATACACCTGCAACCGGTTTTCGATCGCCTCCTCGGTCTCGTCATCACGTTGTACAATTTGACTGCCGCAGACGTCACAAACACCATCCACCTTTGGCGGCTTGGACTTGACGTTGTAGATCTCACCGCAGTTGGTGCAGGTGCGGCGGGTGGTTAGCCGGTCGATAATCACATCACGAGGGATATCGAGCTCCAGCGCGCAATCGAGCTTTTCTCCAAGTTTCGCCAGCAGGGCTTTCAAGGCTTCGGCCTGGGGTATAGTGCGCGGAAATCCATCGAGCAGGTATCCCTGCTTGCAGTCTTCTTCCTGCAGGCGTTCTTCCATGATTCCCATGATGAGCTCGTCGGTGACCAGGTCACCGGCCTTCATCGCCGCTTCCGCCTGTTTTCCAAGTTCTGTGCCGGCGGCAACCGCACTCCGCAGAATATCGCCGGTGGATATCTGTACCGACCCGTCATGCTGCATCAAGGCTTTCGCGATCGTACCCTTACCGGCCCCGGGCGGTCCCAACAGGATGATTTTCATTATTTCCCCCAACTTGAATTGAAATCAGACACTTCATTCTCCGGTTTTATCCCGCCTTGGCAAGGGCCAATTCCCGGGGGCGATCAACTTGTCTGGGCGCCCGTTACCGTAACGGTGATGTTACGCCGGTGCGCCCGATAGCGGTGTTCCCACAGAAAAAGGCCCTGCCAGGTTCCGAGTGCGAGCCTGCCTGCCCGTATCGGAATCGTGATTTCGGACTGGGTCAACACTGAGCGTATATGTGCGGCCATATCGTCGGGGCCTTCCTGGTCATGGAGGTATGCCGGGTCACCGTCGAGAACCAGTTTCGCGATATAATTTTCCAGGTCACGGCGCACGTTGCTGTCGGCATTTTCAGTGATTATCAGCGATGCGCTGGTGTGATTCACGAAAACATGGCATAGCCCCTGCTCGACACCGCAAGATCGCATGAACTCCTCGACCTCGCGGGTAATGTTGATCGTCCCGCGCCCCTCGGTCTGAACCGTTATCGTTTGCTGCTCAATCATCCGATAATTTTAACATCCGAGCCTCACTTCAACTAATAGTAAGCCATTGTCCGTAACCACCTCGGGACATGTTACGCAAAAGACGCTTCCAACCGGCGCACGCGCCGGTTGGTCCATCCATGGAACCGCTTGGAGCGCGGCGTCCCTGCCGCGCTACACTTTTGCGTAACATGTCCCGAGGTGGCTACTCATGAGGTGACAGAATTCGGTAAAGGTCTATTTCTGAGCACGCTTACAGTCGAGGTGGGAGTTCTGAAAAGCTGAATCAGAGCTCGAACCGTTGGAAATGGTTTATAACTGAGATGGTGTGCTTGGGATTAGATCGAGGCGAGTTTGGCGGGTTTTTGTTTGAGTTGCTGGGGATCGAGGATGGTTGGGCCGAGGTACTCGTCGCTGGTTTCGGGGTAGTCGAGCGTGAAATGCAGGCCGCGACTCTCTTTGCGCATCAGCGCGGAGCGGATGATCAGGTCGGCGACCACGACCAGGTTACGCAGCTCCAGCAGATCGGGGGATACCTTGTAATTGCCGTAGTACTCGTTGATTTCGCTTTTCAGCAGGTCGGTACGATGCAGGGCGCGCTCGAGGCGCTTGTTGGTGCGCACGATACCGACGTAGTCCCACATGAAACGCCGCAGTTCATCCCAGTTGTGGGCCACGACGATGTCTTCATCAGAATCGGTAACCTGGGATTCGTCCCAGCGCTCAAGCTCAGGCAAAGCGGCAGCGGTATCGATTTCCGAGGCAATTTGTCGTGCCGCGGCCCGGGAAAACACCAGGCATTCGAGCAGGGAATTGCTGGCCATCCGATTTGCACCGTGTAATCCCGAGTAGGTAACCTCGCCGATGGCATAGAGATTATCCAGGTCCGTGTGTCCATCAATATCAACCATGACACCGCCGCAGGTGTAGTGGGCTGCAGGAACGACCGGAATTGGTTGTCTGGTGATATCGATGTCATATTCGAGGCAGCGCCGGTAAATGGCCGGAAAGTGGGATTTGATGAAAGCCCGGCTTTTATGACTGATATCGAGGAAGACGCACTCGATACCCAGGCGTTTTATTTCATGATCGATTGCGCGCGCCACGGTATCACGTGGAGCGAGTTCGGCGCGTTCGTCGAAACGCCGCATGAAGCGTTCCCCATCGGGCAGCAATAACTTACCGCCTTCACCGCGAACAGCCTCGGTAATCAAAAAGGTCCTGGCTTCGGGATGGTAGAGACAGGTCGGGTGAAACTGGTTGAATTCCATATTGGCGACCCTGCATCCGGCACGCCAGGCCATTGCAATGCCATCGCCGGTGGAGCCGTCAGGATTACTGGTGTAAAGATATGACTTGCTCGCGCCACCGGTGGCGAGAATAAATTTATGTGCTTTGAATACATCGACATGCTGGTCAAAACGATTGTAAGCATATAGACCTGCGCATTTACCTTCATTGCGAATCAGGTCAACAGCGATATGTTGATGGAAAACCTTTATATTGCGCCTTTCGGCGATATGCGCCTGCAGGGTTTGCTGCATGGCCTTGCCAGTGGAATCGGCGACATGTACGACCCGGCGCTTGCTGTGCCCCCCTTCGCGGGTCAAATGGTAGGCACTGTCAATAATTTCCGGGTTGTCCAGAGAAAACGGCATGCCGAGATCGGCCAGCCATTCGATGCATTCGGCGCCATTGGCGGTTACAAAATTAACCACGGATTCGTCGCACAAACCCGCGCCGGCACCGAGGGTGTCCCGGGTATGCAAATCGACACTGTCTTCAGGATCGAGCACCGCGGATATTCCACCCTGGGCCCAGTAGCTCGAAGTCTGTTCGAGCGGTGTCTTGGCCAGAATTGCAATTTCGATCGATGTGGGCAAATGCAATGCCGCAGCGAGGCCTGCCGTACCGGATCCGATAATGACAACGTCGAACTTGTGCTGATTACTCATATAGTAATCTCTGAAAATGGGCTGCCAGTATAGTGAAATCCTGCACAACTCAAAACCCCGGAGTAGGCAGAACTTTTTATTATATAATCTGTCTCTATCGCGGGGATCAGATTAAAAAATTCTGTTATTTCCTCAAACTATAATTAAACCAGGGATATAAATGGGGACTAATCTGCTCGATGCAGAGTTGGTGAAACGGGTACAGGCCGGAGAGACCGACGCCTTTGATATCCTGGTGCAAAAGTATCAGCACAAGGTGATCAATTTGGTCGGCAGGTTTGTGTCGGATCCGGCGGAGTGCCAGGATATTTCCCAGGATGCCTTTATCAAGGCGTTCAGGGCGATCGGCAATTTTAGGGGTGATAGCCAGTTTTACACCTGGCTTTACCGAATTGCGGCCAACACGGCTAAAAATCATCTTGCATCACGTGCGCGGAAGTCGCCCGGTTATGCGGTAGATGTCGATGATGCCGAGCATTTTGAGGGTGAGTCCGGACTCAAGGAATTTGCCAATCCTGAAAATCTGCTGCTGACGGATGAAATAAGGGCAACGATTTTCAGCGCGATTGAAAAATTACCCGATGATTTGAAGTCGGCAATTACCTTGCGTGAACTCGATGGTTTGAGCTATGAAGAGATTGCAGAGGTCATGGATTGTCCTATCGGCACGGTTCGATCCAGAATATTTCGTGCCAGAGATGTAATAGATAAGGAACTTAGACCCCTATTAGAGTGACTAAGTACCTGAATATATCAGACATAATATGAATGATGGCTTAATGCGGGACCAGGAAATGACAGATCAAGACGAAAAATTATCGTTCCTTTTGGACGATCATCCCGGCGAAAACGCCGATACAAACCTCGAAGAGGTGATGGGTGACGTTAATTTGCAGTACCGTGCGCGGCGCTACCGGATGATTGGTGAGGTCATACGACACGAACTACCGGAAGCGATTGATACGAATTTCCACATCAATGTCATGGCGCAAATTCGTAACCAGGAGTCAGATCCGGTAACCGGGTCAGCAGTGCCGGAAACAAACGCGGGAAATACGTCGATTCTGAGCTGGATCGGATTGAAACCTTTCGCTGGCCTGGCGGTGGCAGCCAGTGTCGCGATTGTTACGGTTGCATTGTGGCAACCGCTCAAGCAAGAGTCGGGGCAGGGCGATACCGGCCTCGTTTCGGCCGAACAGCAAAAAATTCAGCAACTGGTCAGGCAACAGGTCCCGGGTGGCGTGGTCACGGCTTCAACCCAGGTGCAGCCGCTCGGCATGCGCTGGAAAGTAGAGCGTGATATGCCCGAACTGCAACAAAAGCTGAATGCATACCTGGTGACGCATACCGAGTACTCCAATTCGATGCAAAGTTTAATTCCACAGGCCCGCGTGGCGGGATTCGATTCACAACAATGACCCGAGAGCAAGCTTGACTAATTTATCGACGAGACTGCTTCCGATCCTGATATCTTCGCTGGCTAGCCTGCCGGTTTTTGCCGATCCGGCGATGGATTGGGTCCAGAAAATGTCTGACTCGATGCGAAACCTTAACTACCAGGGCGATTTCGTTTACGTGCATGAAAACCACCTTGAAAGTATGCAAATTTCGCACTACCGGGATGAGCATGGCGAGAAGGAACGACTGGTTTCGCTCAACGGCGAGGCCCGTGAAGTCATTCGCGATAATCAGAATCTGACCTGCATCTGGCCCTCGAGCCGTAAGGTGGTCGTTGACCTGTCACGTAAAAACAGTTTTTCACCCATATTTATTCCGGAGGATATTGCCCGGCTGGAAAAATTCTATGAAATGAAGCTGCTGGGAAAGGACCGCATTGCTAACATGGATACCGTTATTGTTCATATCGACCCGAAAGACAACTACCGCTATGGCATGAAGTTCTGGATCAACGAGCAAAACGGGTTAATGATGGGATCGAACCTCATCAACGAAAACGGAAAGGTCGTTGAGAAAGTCATGTTTACGAACCTGAAACTGTTTACCGGTGATGATAAACCGGTGATAAACACGATGCCGCAGATCGACGAGAACTACACCATGCTGCGCTACCACAGTGGAGACAGCTCGAAATCGTTTGCGGCGGATAGTTCGTGGCAGCTGGGGCGAACACCCGGTGGCTTCTGGCGCGAATCGGTGATGAAACGAAAAGTTCCCGGCACCGAGCACTTCGTACATCAAATGATCTATACCGATGGCCTGGCCTCGCTTTCGATATTCATTGAACGCCAGACAGGTGTCACCCACCAGGGCGGCACGTCAATGGGCGCGGTCAACGCTTTTATCCGAATTCTTCATGATTACTCGGTGACTGCAATCGGCGAAGTGCCGGCGTTAACCGTAAAAGAGGTCGCCGAATCGATATCCTACCGGCAGTAATAGTTATCATGAAGTCGCCGATCGGGGGTACAGCCCACAGGTGTAACTTGCGGCCGCGTCAAATAGAGATCAAAATCAGCTTTTCTTTATAACGAATTAATCCTGCTCGAATGATTACCGAAACAGCGATTGTCACCCGCCGTGATGGCAGACTGGTTGAACTGGAGTTGCAACGGAACTCGACCTGTGGCCAATGCGAACTTAGTAAGGGCTGCGGTACCGGTGCTCTCGGCCGTTTGCTCGGACATCGCAGCAAACCAATACTGATCGAAACCGACCATCAACTGGAGCCCGGTGACCGACTGGAGCTGGGATTATCTGAATCCGCGCTGGTCAAGGCCAGCCTGACGATTTATGGCTTACCGCTTCTGGGTATGGTTTGCGCGGGATTGCTGGCCGCCCTGGTCGCTGCGCCGGAAGTGATAGTCGCGCTGGCCGCATTGGCCGGTTTTTTTGCGGGCTATAAATTAGCCGGTTTTCTTACCAATGCACTTGACGCTGAGCAGTTGGCACCCTATATCGTTGATATCATCGTGAACCCCGAACTCCATTCGAGGTCATAAGATTGTATTTATAATTTTTGGGAAGTTTTAATGAAATATCTAAGCAAGCAAATTTATCAAATCGTTTTTGCCGTTGTTCTGTTCATGCCGTTGGTGGCTCAGGCTGCATTACCCGATTTCACGAGAATTGTCGACCAGGCCAAGGATTCAGTGGTCAATATCAGTACCAAGTCAAAACCAAAACCCACCAGGTCCCGCGAATACGAAATTCCCGAGCTGCCTGAAGGATCGCCATTCGGAGAATTATTCGAAAAGTTTTTTGATCGCGATGAATTCGATCGCAGGCGACGTGACGCGCAATCTCTCGGTTCCGGATTTATCGTCTCCAAAGATGGTTATATTTTAACCAATCACCACGTTATTGAAGGCGCAGACGAAGTAATCGTGCGCATGTCCAACCGCAGGGAATATGTCGCTAAAATCATTGGATCCGACGAGGCATCCGATATCGCGGTGTTAAAGGTCGAGGCCGATGACCTGCCGGTGCTGGAGTTTGGTGATTCCGACAAGCTTAAGGTCGGTGAATGGGTGCTTGCGATCGGATCGCCTTTCGGATTCGACCACAGCGTAACCGCGGGGATCGTCAGCGCCAAGGGTCGCAGCCTGCCCAGTGACAACTATGTTCCCTTCATCCAGACCGACGTCGCGATAAATCCGGGAAATTCCGGTGGACCGCTTTTCAACCTGGATGGCGAGGTCATCGGTATTAACTCCCAGATATACAGCCGTACCGGCGGTTTCATGGGATTGTCTTTTGCGATCCCGATCGAAATGGCGGTTGACGTCGCCAACCAGATTAAAGAGACCGGTTCGGTCTCGCGGGGCTGGCTCGGCGTATTGATACAGGAAGTTACCCGGGAGCTCGCAGAATCATTTGGTATGGACAATCCGCACGGTGCCCTGGTTGCCAAGGTACTGGATGACAGTCCCGCTGCCCAGGCCGGGCTCGAAGTCGGCGATGTCATCGTTGAATTCAACGGCAAGAAAGTGATGCGCTCGAGTGGATTACCGCCTTTGGTGGGTCGGGCCAAGGTTGGCGAAGAGGCACGGGTTACGGTGATACGTGACAAGAAACGGCGTACCATCGGCGTTCAGATAGCCGAGTTGCCAACCGCGATAACCCAGGCTTCATTCACCCCGAAAGAAGAGAAAACAAAGGAAGGTTCAGCTCTCGGCATGAAGGTTGAGGCCTTGAGCAGCGAAGCCAGCAAGCGGCTAAAAATAGAAAATGGCGTACAGGTTGTTGAAGTAGATGAATACGGACCAGCCAGTGATGCCGGAATTATCAGGGGTGACGTCATCACCATGATCGATAACCAGGAAATCGATTCGCTGGATGACTTTGCGGTGATTACTGACGAATTAAAATCAGGCAAGTCGGTGGCACTATTAGTGCAACGCCGTGCCGGACCGGTATTCCTCGCGATACGTCCGGAAGACTCGTAAGCTTCGGCGACTGACTGGCGCAAGCCGATTGGAGCTTACTCTCTACTACCGGGAACAATGCCATCTGTGCGATGCGATGCGCAAAGCACTGGTGGTATTTGCCCGAAAAAATCCCTCGGTGAGCTGGAATGAGCTGGATATTGACCGGGATACGGAATTGATCCGGCGGTTTGACGCCCGGGTTCCAGTACTGTGCTACGGTGATACCGAAATCTGCCATTTTTTTTTCGATGAATCGGCATTGATAGCGGTGATGGCTTTAGCGTAAACTCACCGGGTTTTTTCATCCAGGGCCAGATCTTTATACGCTGGCAAATCACCAAGTTCGCGAAATCATCAAGCCGGGCAGGGCGGCTACTATACTTATGCGCATGGAGTTAATACGCAATTTTTCCATTATTGCTCATATCGATCATGGAAAATCCACGTTGGCTGATCGGTTTATTCAGCTATGCGGGGGATTGAGTGAGCGCGAAATGGAGGCGCAGGTGCTGGATACGATGGATCTGGAGCGTGAACGCGGTATCACGATTAAGGCACAAAGCGTCTCGCTCAATTACAAGGCTCGCGATGGCAAGCTGTACACTCTCAATTTCATCGATACGCCGGGCCATGTGGATTTTTCCTACGAGGTGTCGAGATCGCTCGCGGCCTGCGAAGGCGCCTTGTTGATAGTCGATGCCTCCCAGGGCGTCGAAGCGCAAAGTGTCGCCAATTGCTATACCGCTATCGATCTGGATCTCGAGGTAATCCCGGTGCTGAACAAGATAGATTTGCCCGCTGCCGAACCGGATCGCGTAAAACTCGAAATCGAGGAAATCATTGGACTCGATACCTCCGAGGCAATCCAGATCAGCGCCAAAACCGGGATTGGAATCGAGGATTTACTGGAGCAGATCATCGAAAAGATTCCGCCACCGGGTGGTTCGGAAGACAACCGGACCCAGGCGTTGGTGATTGACTCGTGGTTCGATAATTACGTCGGAGTCATTACCCTGGTGCGCGTCATGGAGGGTCAGATAAAACCCAAACAAAAAATCAGGATGATGTCGAGTGGACAGGAATTCCTGGTCGAAAAGGTTGGAATCTTTACACCCAAACGCAAGGAAACCGAAAAACTGCAGGCCGGAAGCGTTGGATTTATCATAGCGGGTATCAAGGACATCGAATTGGCCCGGGTGGGCGATACCATTACGCTGTCGCAACAACCGGCCGACGAGGCGCTGGCAGATTTCAAACAGGTGCAGCCGCGCGTATTTGCCGGCCTGTTCCCGATTAGCTCTGATGATTACGAAGATTGCCGCGAGGCGCTTAAAAAACTGAAGCTAAACGATGCCGCGTTGCAGTTTGAACCTGAAACCTCGCAGGCGCTCGGCTTTGGATTTCGCTGTGGCTTTCTAGGCATGCTGCACATGGAGATTGTGCAGGAAAGGCTAGAGCGGGAATACGACCTTGACCTGATTACCACGGCACCGACCGTTGTCTACCAGGTTGAAACGACGGCCGGTGAACTGGTCGAAATCCATAATCCCGCGGATTTACCGCCCATCAACAAGATCAATGAAATACGCGAGCCGATTATTCAGGCCAACATACTATTGCCGGAGGCTTATATTGGCGCGGTCATTTCACTTTGTATCGAAAAAAGGGGAGTACAGAAGGACATGCAGTTCCTCGGCAACCAGGTATCGCTGGTTTTCGAGCTGCCGCTGAGTGAGGTGGTCCTCGACTTTTTTGATCGCCTGAAATCGGTCAGTCGTGGCTACGCATCATTTGACTACGAGTTTCTGCGCTTCGAAGCATCGAACCTGGTTAAACTCGATGTGCTGATCAACACCGAAAAAGTGGATGCACTGTCACTTATCGTGCATCGCAGCAATGCGGATTACCGGGGACGGGAGCTGGCTTCCAAAATGAAAGAACTGATTCCCCGGCAGATGTTCGATGTGGCGATACAGGCTGCTATCGGCTCTAATATTATTGCCCGCACGAATGTCAAGGCGTTGCGTAAGAACGTGACGGCTAAATGTTATGGTGGTGATGTCACGCGCAAGCGGAAATTGCTTGAGAAGCAAAAAGCCGGTAAAAAGCGTATGAAACAGGTCGGCAGCGTCGAGATTCCACAAGACGCTTTCCTTGCAGTATTAAAAGTAGATAGCTAATTACTGTTGTCGCACGAGGTAGAGACATACTGAATGGTCCATTTTGATTTCGAGTTTTTATTGTTAATACTGACCGCGGTGACCGGCGTAATCTGGCTTGCCGATGTGCTCCTGCTGGCACGTTTGCGACAGCAACCCGCGACCAGCAAGATTAAAAAGGAACCGCTTGTAATTGAGTACTCGCGGGCTTTTTTTCCGGTCCTGATAGCAGTTCTGGTACTGCGTGCCTTCCTGTTTGAACCGTTTCGCATACCGTCGGGCTCGATGATGCCGACGCTGCTGGTGGGTGATTTTATCCTGGTTAACAAGTTTACCTATGGCTTGAGAATGCCGGTCTGGCAAACCCGCATTACCAGGGGTAGTAAGCCGAAGCGTGGCGATGTGGTCGTTTTCCGCTATCCTCAGGATGAGTCACAGGATTATATTAAGCGAATAGTGGGATTACCCGGTGACCACGTTGGATACTATAATCGACGTTTATCGATTAATGGTAAGCAGCTGGATATCAAGGCTGACGGTGTTTACGAGGGACTGGGTGATTTGAACAAAATGCAGTATGCGAACGGATGTGACCGTGCCGGTGCCGATTGCCAGGTATTTCTAGAGCGGGTTGACCAGGCGGAGTACACAGTCATGACCAATCCAGGATCTACATTTGGTGTTAATGGTGAACTATTCGTACCGGAAGGGCATTACTTCGTGATGGGGGATAATCGCGATCACAGTAATGACAGCAGAATCTGGGGTTACGTACCCGAAGATAACCTGGTTGGAAAGGCTGTCATGATCTGGATGCACTGGGACTGGCGTAAAGACGGCACCGGGCTGGAATTGTCCAGGGTTGGCCGTAAAATTTCGAACTGAGGAAATGATGATGAATAGATCAACGAACTCAAAACGCCGACAAAGAGGTATGTCCAGTTTTGGCTGGATTGCCGTGTTCGGTATATTCGCATTACTACTGCTAATGTTTTTCAAGGTTTTCCCGTTTTATTACGGTAATTATCAACTCAGGGCGGCATTGGACGGTTTGGCACAAGATACACAGATAGATTCGAAATCCAAGAAAGCGATCTGGCTATCCCTGCAAAAACGTCTATTCATAAATGAAGTCAGGGCCATCCGGCGAGAACATGTGACCATGGAACGCAAGGATGGTAAAACCACGGTAACTATCGACTACGAAGTCAGAGATAATTATCTTGGGCCCCTGTTTATCGGCGCCCATTTCGTTGAAAGCGTAGTGATTGAGCGGTGAATGCAGAAGAATTCTGCGCACTTACCGGATATCAATTCAGGCAGCAGGATTTACTGGATCAGGCGCTGACCCATCGCAGCTACTCGCGCAGCAATAACAACGAACGCCTCGAGTTTCTCGGCGACAGCATTCTCAACCTGATCATTTCAAATCATATTTACCTGCGCTTCACGGATGCAGACGAGGGAGACCTGAGTCGTCTGCGTGCTTCCCTGGTAAAAAAAGAAACCCTGGCGCAGGTCGCCACGGGAATCGGACTGGGAGATCATATTCACCTGGGGGGCGGGGAACTGAAAAGTGGCGGTTATCGCCGTGCATCCATTCTTTCTGATGCACTGGAAGCGATCATTGGCGCCGTTTACCTGGATAGCGATTACGAGCAGGCCGAAACCACGGTTTTGCGTCTCTTCGAGGCACATTTACAAGGTATCGATGAAAGCGCCAATCTGCGAGATCCCAAGACGCAACTTCAGGAATACCTGCAGGCGCATAAAAAACACCTCCCCCGTTACCTGGTTGAGCAAACCAGCGGTAAATCTCATGATCAGGTCTTTACCGTCAGCTGTAACGTTTCTGACCTCGATATGCAAACCGAGGGCAAGGGCTCGAGTCGCAAGAAAGCGGAACAACGGGCTGCACAAAAAGTACTGGACCAGTTGAAAATATGATGGATGCGTTTCGCTGTGGGTACGTTGCACTGATCGGCAAACCCAACACTGGCAAATCGACCTTAATGAATGCACTGGTCGGACATAAACTCAGCATCACGGCGCATCGACCGCAAACCACTCGCCATCAAATTCTAGGGATCAAGACGACCGAGGCCTACCAGTGCATTTTCGTTGATACCCCCGGACTTCATGATGCCAATAAAAAGGCAATCCACCGTTACATGAATCGTGCTGCAACCAGTATGCTGGACGATGCTGACCTGATCTGCGTGCTGCTCGACGTATCGAATTTTACCGGGGAAGATGAAAAGATCCTGCAGCGTGTGGCGAACTATGGCAAGGTGCTGGTTGTGCTCAACAAGATAGATCAACGAAGTCGCGAATCCTGCTTGCCGGTGATGCAGAAAATCTCGCAGCAGGTACCTGATTTTGAATGTATCCCGGTGTCGGCACTGAACGGGGATAACCTGGAGCGCCTGGAGCAATTGATAGTGGCGTGTTTGCCGGTTGCCGTGCCGCAGTTTCCGGATGATCAGCTGACCGATAAATCGATGCGATTTATCTGCTCTGAAATTATACGCGAAAAGCTGTTTCGCGAGCTTAAACAGGAATTGCCCTACTCGATTACGGTTAACATCGATTACTATACCGAGGAAGTCGATATCACGCGCATATCGGCAACCATCTGGGTTGAACGCAAGTCGCAGAAAGCGATAGTCATCGGAAAAAACGGAAGCCTGCTGAAAAAAATAGGGTCCCTGGCACGCGCCGATATAGAAAGGCTGGTTGAAACAAAAGTGTACCTGCAGCTTTGGGTGAAGGTACGCACAGACTGGTCTGATGACGAACAGTCGCTGGCGGCTTTTGGCTATTCGGATGGAAGCCAGGGTTAGCGACCAGTTGTCTTTTATTCTGCGTCGGCGCGACTGGCAGAATACCAGCCTGATGCTGGATTTTTTTACCCGGGACCATGGATGTATCCGCGCCATTGCCAGGGGTGCACGTCGTAACCCGGCAAAAGCGCCGTACCAGCCCTTTGCAATGCTGAGTATCAGCTGGGTGGGCAGACAGGAACTAAAAACCCTGACCGCTATCGAAGGTCAGTCGCTGCCGGTCGATGAAAAAAACTACCTGGCATTGTTATATGTGAATGAATTACTGGCCGCGTTACTGCCGCAAGGGGAAGCTAATCCGGATGTATTTGCCAGCTACCAGTTACTATTACAGCATTCGACGGGTGAAATAGGCGAAGCCGAATTACGAAAATTTGAACTCGAATTGATGCAGTTACTCGGCTATTTTCCCGAGCTGTCACGGGATGCGGCGAGCGGCCTGGAAATCAGGGCAGACGCTTTTTACCAGTTTGTCATCAATAGTGGTTTTATCAGCTGCTCGAACGCTGCCAGGGATTCCGTGAAAGGACAGGTCGTGATCGACTGGTCCACAGGTGATTACGGCAAGCCGGCCGTACTGCGCCTCGCCAAAACGGCGCTGCGGAGTACTATTGACTTTAACTTGCATGGAAAAACGCTAAAATCGCGCGATGTTTATCTTGAAATGATGAAACGAAAATGACGAGCACGGTAACCCTGGGTGTCAATATTGATCATGTCGCAACGCTGCGTCAGGCACGCGGCACGCGTTTCCCCGACCCCGTATATGCAGCCCAGGTGGCCGAACATTCAGGCGCTGACTCGATCACCTTTCACCTGCGGGAAGATCGACGTCATATCCAGGAACGCGATGCGCTACTGCTCAAGCAGGTGGTCAATACCAAGCTCAACCTGGAAATCGCCATTACCGACGAAATGATAGCGTTTGCGACGGATTTCAGGGCTGAAGACGTTTGCCTGGTACCGGAAAAACGCGAAGAACTCACGACCGAGGGTGGCCTGCATGTCGCCGGCCAGGTTGAACAGGTGCGATCGGCCTGTACTCGCCTGGCAGAAGTCGGAACCCGGGTATCACCCTTTATCGACGCGAGTCGGGACCAGATTGACGCCGTAATCGAATGCGGTGCGCCGTGTATCGAGATTCATACAGGACACTATGCGGATGCGCATGGGGATGAACAATTACGTTTGCTGGAAGAAATAAACGAGGCGGCGGCCTACGCGCATGCGAAAGGTTTGCAGGTCAATGCGGGTCACGGGCTGAATCGACATAACGTAACCCCGATAGCGGCGAATCCGCTGATAACCGAACTGAATATCGGACATGCCATTATTGCCGATGCTGTTTTCCTGGGCCTGGAGCAGGCGATTCGGGATATCAAACGACTGATTATAGACGCGAGAGCACGGGGATCATGATTGTCGGTATTGGGGTAGATATTGCGGAAACGGCCCGTTTCGAAAAATTGAGTTCGAAGTTTGGTGCTCGTTTTGCGCGTCGTATTTTAACGGATGATGAACTCGTGGAGTTCGATCGACGCCGACAGTCGAATAATTATCTCGCCACGCGATTTGCCGCGAAAGAAGCGGCTGCCAAGGCGCTCGGAACCGGAATCGGCGAGCAGTTCGGGTTCCACTCGATTCAGATCGACAATAACGAACAGGGGAAACCTCAGCTTCGATTCATTGGCAGCGCGACTGATCTGGTTTCCCGCCTGAAAATCAAAAATGCAATGATCTCGTTATCCGACGAGAAACATTACGTGGTCGCGATGGTGGTGCTCGAGTCCTAGCTTGATACGCCGTCTGCTTCCATTTGCTCGAGGTAGCGATCAACCTCCCGTTTTACGGCACTTAACTCGGAATTCAGTTTGTGTACCGACTGATCGAGCGACCCGTTGCCGCTGCTTGCCAGGGATTGTTCGAAACCTAATAACTTGCGCTTCAAGCGTGGCAGGCTGGTATAGCAGGTAACCCCGTGAAGCTTGTGCACGATTGCTGCAAGTCGATCCTGATCGAGCTGCGCCAGGGCCATTTCGAGTTGAAGCTGTTGATCCGGAATATCGCGCTGCAGAATTTCAAATATCTGCTTGAGCAAAGATTCGTTGTCAGCCGACAAGGCTAAAGATCTCGCATAGTCTAGCGAGCAGTCCGGATTTGAATCTTCAAGCTCGGATTTTATCGTATCGGGCAGTTTTCGACGTGGTTCACTATCGAGCAAGCTGCGAAATTTTTCCTCGTCGAGGGGCTTGCCAAGAAAATAATCGAAGCCCTGCTCGATCAATTTTCCAGCCTCGTCGTTTACCACGTTTGCCGTCAAGGCGATGATCGGCGTCTTATCCGCCGGATTTTGCTTGCGTATCATGCGCAACAGGTTGACACCGTCGATATCGGGCATCTGTATATCGAGAATAATCAGGTCAAATGTCTGTTTCCGGTAATACTGCAGCGCCTCTGTTCCATTCTCGGCTGCTACAACCCGGTGTCCCCAGAGCCGGATGAGTTCGCTGGCAAGTTTCAGGTTCACCGGATTATCGTCAACCAGCAGCACGTTTTTGCTGCGGACCGTTGGCCCGCGCTCGACCGGCGCCTGCTCTGGTAACTTCCCGGTCGCGCGGGCAACAATTTGTGCGATAGCCTGGCTGGTATTTATGACCGAAACGATTTCCGCATTGCCGGGTCGAACCGGCGATTGGCCACTTTCGTCATAGTCCATGACGATAACGCGGAGCTTGTTGTCAGCGACCAGGGCGACGACTTTTTCAAGATCGATACTCAGATGCCGTAAATCAAAAACCAGTAAATCTACGTGGGCGAGATTGCGCCGGATACACTGCAGGACCGGATCGCTGCCCTGTCGATTATCGACCTGGTGAGACTCGGTGTTGACGCCTGCGCGATCGAAAAGCGTACGGACTTCCATCAGGCAATATTTATCGGCAGCGAAAATCATGGCCTTGCAGTCTTCGTTCGTGCTGGTGGTAACCTCCGGGGACCCGTCTTCGAGTCCTAAAGGCAGATTTAGCGTGAACTTCGAACCTTCGCCGGGTGTTGAAATCATTGAAATGTCTCCGCCCATCAGGGTCGCCAGGTTTTTACTGATGACCAGGCCCAGGCCAGTACCGGCAAAACGTCTGGTAGCGGAACTTTCAACCTGGCTAAAGGCCTGAAACAGCGATTGCTGGTCTTGCTCTGATATACCGATGCCGCTGTCTTCAACGGCAATTTCAATATCGACCCTGTCGAAACGCCTGTCTTTAAGACTGACCTTTATGACCACACGACCCTGATCGGTGAACTTGATCGCATTACCGATGAGGTTTAGTAAGATTTGTTTGATTCTCAGCTTATCGCCAATAACACGGCGAGGCGTGTCACTGTAAATGATCAGGTTCAGATCGATATTCTTGGGTAACACGTTGATAAAAAGAATGTCGCGGGTTTGCTCAATCACTTCGTAAAGATCAAATGCCTCGCTGACTATTTGTAGTTTGCCCGATTCCATTTTCGAAAAATCGAGAATTTCGTTGACGATGTTGGTCAGGTCAGTGGTGGATTTCAGAATAATATCGACATGGCGCTGCTGAGACTGATCAAGCCTCGACTGGCTGAGCAAGCTGATAAAGCCCTTGATACCGTTGATCGGGGTACGGATTTCATGGCTCATATTGGCGAGAAATTCGGATTTGGTCCGATCGGCATTCAGTGCCTCGTCACGTGCCAGTCCCAGTTCACGATTTTTTGTTTCAAGGCTCGATATGGCCTCGTTAAGTTGCTGGGTCGCCTGCTGTATCCTTCGATTCAAAAGTCGGCGATTGGCCAGCAGGGCGTGCGTCATACGATTGAAACCCTGCTGTAATGCGCCAATCTCGTTCGGTTCTATCGGTTCAATCGTCTTACCGAGTTGGCCGGTTTCCACCAGCTTCAGGTGTGCCATCATTCGAAAAATCGGCTGTGTAATCCTGCGGCTGATAATCACGGTTAATATCACGGCCATCATCAAAATCGTGACAAAAAACACGACTGCATCGGCAATGATCAGGCCGGTTGTCTGCTTTAACTGCTGGCGTGAAATATACAGGTGCACCCAGCCGAGAATGTCGGTCTTGCGTACGTCGTCAATATCTGGTGCAAACACATCCGAGTGCTCGATACTCTGTGAGAGGATGGGCTGGTTAGAGTAGTAGTAGTCCGCAACATCCGATTGTTGGAAATCGGGAGAGACCGATTCTGTAATAAGATTTCCGTGCCGGTCGTAAATCGAGGCCAGAACAATATTGTTGCTGCCAACCGTTTGCGCCAGCAAATACTGGATTTGACTGTCGTTACCGGTAAACAGGTTAAATTCCGACGCACCGGCAATCTGGCGAGCGATTATCTGGCCCCTGCTTTGAAGCTGTTCATTAGCCTGCCCGATGCTGCCATTGATGTGTTGGTAGGTGAAAAACAGGTCGATAAGAAACACCGGGATAAGCGTGATCAGCAGAATCTGGTACTTGATGCCGAGGCGTTTCATGGCTGTAGATTGTCTATTCTGGACCGCAACTCGTGCTCCCCGGGAAGATCGATACCCAGGGCATTTGCGACGCGCAAATTGGTTGCAATGGTGTAGAACCTTGGAAATTCTAACGGATTGTCAGCGCGCGCCTGACTACTAAGTGTTTGATTCAGTAATTGCGCCAGGTGTCTGCCGATGTCTACCGGGGAAGAAAATATCGATGCCACGGCACCGGATTTCACATGGGCGGGCGAATAACTGATGGCCGGCTTTCGATTCCGATAGCTGCTCAACAGCACGCCTTTTAGCGTGTCACGATTGTAAATCGATTGTCGAGGTAACATCAGTAACGCATCGTTTTGACGCAATAGTTGCCTGAGTACCGGTAGCAGTTTGTTAGCCTGGTTTACCCGGTACTGGTTTAACTTCAGATTAAACTCATCCAGGATTTGCGCCTGTTCTCGGTCTAAATCGATTTCGCTTTCCTCGATGATACCGACGCGTTCGATACCGAGCATGAGCTTGCAAAAAGCCAGGTACCGATACATGGGTTGATCCAGTACGATGGTCAGGTCATCGTCAGGTTGCAGATGGTGGTATTGCTCCAGCGTTATGTAGGCGTTAATCGAGCTCGCTTCGGTGCCGAGTTGATCGACCGCCTCAACTGCCGGCTGGCCCAGAGCGACAAAGAAATCATATGGATCCGAGCCGGATATTGCATCCGCGAGATGCGGGGCCTCGATGACTTTGAAACGTGTTGCTGAATCAACGTGACTGATCAGGGTTCGGATGGTTTGATCAAAATAGGCGTTATCGCTACTTTTAACAATGATTACCTGGCTTGCCGCCTGCACGGTTGTGATTATGCCAGTGACCAGAATGATCAATGCACTGAGAATTGATCTGATAAAGCGGCGATGCAGCACGATTCCATTCCCCGTTAAAGTTTTAATACCGCAAGACAAATGAATACCTGCTTTGGCATGCCTGACGCTATTAAAGTAAACTGTTTTTCTTAGATTCCGTCCTGGATTATCTCGTTTTTATATGATGTTTCTGCATGATTATATCGGAAATACCCCGCTGGTAACATTGCAGCGACTGAATGCTGGCAAGGGTAACCGGATTTCGGTAAAACTGGAGGGAAACAATCCTGCCGGCTCGGTCAAGGATCGGCCGGTTTTTAGCATGATACGGCATGCCGAGATGCGGGGAGAAATTGGCCCGGGCGATAGACTGGTCGAAGCGACCAGTGGCAACACCGGAATTGCACTCGCGATGGTTGCGGCGATGCGTGGCTATCACATGACCTTGATCATGCCGGATAACATGAGCCACGAACGACTCACCACGATGCGTGCCTTTGGTGCTGAAATTATCCTTGTCACCCGGGAAGAAGGTATGATAAAGGCGCGTGATATAGCAGAAGATATGAACGCGCAGGGTAAGGCAAAAATGCTCGACCAGTTCGCTAACCCGGATAACCCGCTTGCGCATTACGAGACGACTGCGCCGGAGATCTGGGATCAGACGGAGTACGGAATCACTCACTTTGTCAGTGCGATGGGAACCACGGGCACAATTATGGGATGCTCGCGCTATTTCCGCGAGGTTAACCCCCGGATCGAGATAGTCGGTGTTCAGCCCGCGGACGGGTCTTCCATTCCCGGCATCAGGCGTTGGCCTGCAGAATATGTACCGCGGATTTTCCAGCCCGAGGCGGTCGATCGAATTATTGACGTGTCGCGCGACGAAGCCGAGGACTTTACCCGCCAGCTGGCCGCCAGGGAAGGGCTGTTTTGCGGTATTTCCTCCGGTGGCAATGTCTGCGCCAGCTTGCGCGTGGCGCAGGAATTGTCCGATGCCCATATCGTGACCATCATCTGTGATCGAGGCGATCGTTACCTGACAACCGAGGTCTTCAGCAATCCCTGATACAGGCTTGAATATGAATGTTCTAGTATTTGATATTGAAACCATTCCCGACATCGATGGCTGTCGCAGGATATATGATCTGCACGGTCTATCTGATGATGACGTGGCCAGGGCCATATTCCAGATACGACGCCAGCAGGCCGGCACCGAATTCCTGCGTCACCACCTGCATCGCATTGTTGCGATATCGACCGTGCTGAGCACCCGCGACCAGTTCAAGGTATGGTCGCTGGGTGACATCGACGCCAATGAGCAGGATTTACTGCAACGTTTCTTCAGCGGCATCGAGCGCTATACGCCACGCCTTGTTTCCTGGAACGGCAGTGGCTTCGATTTACCGGTGATGCACTACCGTAGTCTACTCTATCCGATTAACGCCGCGCACTACTGGGAAACCGGTCAAAATGACACCAGCTTTCGTTACAACAACTACCTGAATCGATTCCACGAGCGCCACACCGACCTGATGGATGTACTTGCGGCCTATCAGCCGCGTGCCAATGCGCCCCTGGACGAAATTGCCGGCCTTTGTGGTTTTCCCGGGAAAATGGGAATGAGTGGGTCAAAGGTCTGGGACGCTTACCAGCAAGGCCAGATCAAGGAAATCCGGGATTATTGCGAGACCGACGTGCTCAATACCTACCTCGTATTTCTTAATTTTGAACGTAGCCGCGGCAACCTGGACCAAATCCAGTACCAGGCCGAATGCCAGCGGGTCCGGGACGAGTTGAAATCAACCGGCCAACAGCATTTGCTCGATTTTGAAGCCGCCTGGCACGATGTCTAAACGTCGACGGCGCAGCAAGCTACCGGAACCCAGGCAAGTTACCATCGAGGCAATGTCGCATGAGGGACGTGGCATCGCCCACGTCAACGGTAAGACAGTCTTCGTGTTTGGTGCCCTCGAAGGCGAGACCGTGCAGATTCAGGTGCTGAAGCGAACACGCAGTTATGACCAGGCGACCGTGCTCGAGGTCATCGAAGCATCACCCCAGCGTATCGAGCCGCGATGCGAGGCTTTCCAGGTTTGTGGTGGCTGTAGTTTGCAGCATCTTGCCACCGACGACCAGGTAGCTCTCAAGCAACAGGCGCTGCTCGATATGATGACCCATGCCGGGATCGAGTACGACGAGGTTTTACCGACGCTGCGTGCTGTCGACTGGGGGTATCGCAAAAAAGCCCGTCTTGGAGTTAAATATGTAACGAACAAGGGACGGGTGCTGGTTGGGTTCCGTGAACGCAATACGCCCTTCATCGCGGACATGCATCGATGTGAAGTTTTAATTCCGAGTGTAGGCCATAAACTTGACCTGATTTCCCAGATAATCGATCAACTCGAAGCACGTGCGCAGATACCGCAAATCGAAGTAGCTGCCGATGAGGATCACATCCAGCTGGTATTTCGCCATCTGCAACCGCTGTCGGAGCACGATCGTCAGGTACTGATTGAATTTGCCCGGCAGCAAGACTTCCAAATCCAGCTGCAACCTGGTGGACCGGAAACGGTAAACAACCTGTATCCGGAAAGGCAGGCGCTTAAACTGGATCCTGTCGGCGACGGGCAGCTGGGAATTGCCTTCAATGCGCTCGATTTCGTGCAGGTCAATAGCGAGATCAACCACAAAATGGTGGCCCAGGTGCTTCGATTGATGGATTTACAGCCCACTGACAGGCTGCTCGATCTATTTTGCGGACTGGGTAATTTCACACTGCCCATGGCGCAGCACTGCGCCCGGGTTACCGGCGTTGAGGTTGATGCTGCGATGGTAACGCGCGCGTGCGAGTCCGCGCTGGCCAATAATATTGACAATACCGAGTATCACCGGGCCGACTTGACGCAACCTGATGTGGATTTAAGCTGGATGCGAGGGCATTACGACAAGATCCTGCTCGATCCACCGCGCTCTGGTGCGCTCGAGATGGCCAGGGAAATAGGGTGTTTCAGGGCACTCCGTATCGTTTATGTTTCCTGCCAGCCTTCCAGCCTGGTGCGAGATGCTGCTATTATCTGCACCCATGGATCTCGTATGACACACCTGGGCATCATGGATATGTTTCCCCAGACAGCACATGTCGAATCCATGGCCGTGTTCGAGCGCAAATAGCAGGAGTCACAGTGAAGGTAGTCAGTGCAGTAATCAAGCCGTTTAGACTGGATGACGTACGCAGCGCCCTGTCTGACATCGGTGTTCATGGAATGACCGTTTACGAGGTCAAGGGTTTTGGTCGCCAGAAAGGCCACACCGAACTGTATCGCGGCGCAGAATACGTGGTTGACTATATCCCCAAGGTTAAAATTGACGTTGCCGTCGATGATGAGCTTGTCGATCAGGTCATCGATGCGATTATCGAATCCGCCAGAACCGGTAAAATTGGGGATGGTAAGATATTTGTAGCTGATCTGGATCATGTAGTACGCATTAGAACCGGTGAATCAGGATCTTCGGCTTTGTAAAAAGGCTAAAAATTTATTACCCTAACCGTCCGTGGAACTCTAGATGTGAGTGAAATCGATGAGTGCGAACGCTAATTTTGAAAATGAGATTGCTGAACACGAGTCACATGGAGCTAAGGAAGATATAGCTGTCTCGGCAAGGCCAGGTGTAATCCTGCCCAAACCATGTAACACCCGCGTGACCCGCTCAGTTGTAACGCAACTGGACCGCTGGATTGCTAGGCAAATGCTGGAAGTGGTGGGAAATCCGCCCATTGTGTTAATTCTCTGGGACGGCGTCGCGGTTACACCGCCGGTCACGAATCCGATCGCGACTATTCGCTATTACAATCGCAGCGCGATGATCAAAACCATTTTGAATCCCGAGCTTTATTTCGGCGATTTGTATTCGACCGGTCAGGCCACGGTCGAGGGCGATCTGGTCAGGTTTTCGGAGATTATCTATTCGAATCTCGAGGACGGCGGCAGAGGCGGCCGGTTTAAGCGAGCCATAATCTGGCTGGGACACCGACGCATTGCCAACTCTCACGATAAGGCCAAAGACAATATCTATCACCATTACGATATCGGTAACGATTTCTATAAGTTATGGCTGGATACCGAGGTAATGCAGTATACCTGCGCTTATTTCTCGGATCCGGAAATGACGCTCGAGCAGGCACAGGTAGAAAAGCTGCACCATGTTTGTCGTAAGCTGCAACTAAAGCCCGGCGACACCGTTGTCGAAGCGGGTTGCGGTTGGGGAGGGCTGGCACTGTTCATGGCAAAACATTACGGCGTGAACGTGAAAGCCTACAACATATCGAAGGAACAGGTCGCGCATGCGCATTATGTTGCGGATAAAGCAGGCCTGTCTGACAAGGTCCAGTATGTACTTGACGACTATCGTAATATCACCGGTCAATACGATGCGTTTGTATCGGTCGGTATGCTCGAACACGTCGGCAAGGGTGATTTCCCCACCCTGGGCAAGGTCATAGACCGTTGCCTGAAGCCGGAAGGACGTGGGCTGATTCACACGATTGGTCGTAACCGCCCCGCACCGATGAACGCCTGGATCGAGCGTCGCATATTCCCGGGTGCCTATCCTCCGAGCCTCAAGGAAATGATGGAGATATTCGAACCGAACAGGCTTTCGATACTCGATGTCGAAAATCTGCGCCTGCATTACTCCAGGACGCTGCAACACTGGCTGCACAGGTACGAGTTAAACAGTGACAAGGTTCGTGCGATGATGGATGAGGAATTTGTCAGGGCCTGGCGGCTCTATCTTGCAGGCTCGATCGCGGCCTTCAACGTCGGCGAGTTGCAACTTTTCCAGGTTGTTTTTTCACGCAGCAGGAACAACGAGCTACCCTGGTCGCGTGCGCACCTTTACCCGGGCAAGACCCGCCAGTCAACGCCGAGGCAGGAACTGACCGACGCTTGAGGCTTTTGCCATACCGGTGGATCGCTCTGATCGCTGCGATAGACAACGCGATAGGCTATTGCTTGAGCACGCACTTCTGGTAAAGATTCTTTAATCGCCCCTGCGGGTCGTATTTCTGCTTGAGCTTGAAATACAGCTCGCCGTCATAGAGTTGCCAAAACCTGTCTTCGTCGTAGTAGGCGTCGGAATAGAGTGACTTGACCCCGCCGAGCGCTTGAACTTTCGCTTCTATCTTGCGATTGAAATAGCCGCTTTCGTACTTTTCCGGGTTGGGGACGATGTCCCAGAAGCCGAAATTGACGAAAAGTCCATCGCCGTGCAGCGGGTACAGTGGGTAACGTCGCGTTGGGTCGTGACCGCCAATGGGGCACATCCAGACCGGGCGAATACCGATCTCTTCGACAAAAAAACGCAGGAAATCGGCCGCCTTTGCGATTGGAATGTCTACATCCTGAACCACGCCCTCGGGACGACGGTCCAGTAATTTATTGATGGTCGCCGTCAGGCCTGTGCGATTGTTCCAGCGCATGACTTTTTGATACGTGATCGAATTCAACAGGCGAGGCCCCAGAATTAGCCGCATCGGCAGGTTTTGCACAAACAGGTTTTTCGAGCACCAGAACCAGTCCGTATCCCAGCGCCAGATATAGTCATGAACGCTCAGGTAGTCCTCGTGACGCTCCCGAATCGAGCGAAAGTACATTTTTAACCAGGTGTAATCGCTGGTGTAAGGCGCTGTTTCAGCAAATCTGCCGAGGGTCAGATAGAGTTCTCGATCATTGAATATCGAACCGTCAACGAAATCAACGTCGCTATTACAGGCCTCTTCAACGGCTAAGAAGTATTCTTCGATATCCGTGTAGCGAACGTGTTCGAGTTTGACGAAGGGTTCCACCGGCATGGTCCGGGTGGTGAGTTTGAGGATATAACCCAGCGTGCCATAGGAGTTGGGAATGCCGAAGAACAGCTCCGAATGCTCATTCCCGGGTGTGCAGGTGACAACCTCGCCATCCGCAAGCAGGACCTCCATGCTCTCGATTGACTCGTGCGGCAGGCCATGACGGAAAGATGTGGATTCGATGCCGATGCCCGATACCGCGCCACCGATCGTAATTGATTTCAGTTGTGGCACGACCAGGGGCATGCAGCCCTGCGCCAGGCAGGCATCGGCAAGTTGTGCATAAGTCGTCATACCCTCAACCTCGACAACCCGGTTTTCGGCATCGACTTCGAGTACCTGGTTGAGTGAACGTACGTCGAGTTTCGGACCCCCGGCCTGATCCCGGGTTCTGAACAGGTTGGACGTCGTTTTTTCGAGGCGGATAGCCTCGCTATTACGCTGTAGCTGGGCGCTCAGGTTTTGTTTCTTTTGTTCGTAGGCCAAATCGGTCATAAAGATGCCATTGCTGATAAGGTATTGACCTGCACCCGACAGGTGTGGTGGCGTCCCCGGCAGGAATCGAACCTGCAACCTACGCCTTAGGAGGGCGTCGCGCTATCCAGTTGTGCCACGGGGACGTTGATCGGAAATTATAGCAGTTAGGCCGTCTCGCGAAAATTGACGCTTTATGATCGAATACGGGATTCACGCAGACAATCCCGTTTCTCACTTAACGCTGCTGAAGTCAATTACTCCTGGTAGTAATAGTCGTACTTGACCAGCAGTTTGCGCATGAAATCCCAGGCCTCGTTGTAAGTCAGGCCGCTGTCATCGGGGATGATGATCTTGACGTAAAGATTTGCACCCTGTTCGCGTTTCAGTTGCGCCAGGCGAGTTTCGACTTCAGCCAGGCTGAGCCTGCTGAAATCCTTGTCGCCGGGTTGGCGGTAGCGAATTACGTTCCCGGATTCTCCCTTGACATAGTAGACTTCGGCAATGAACTTGCCCCTCGCGGTACGCGCGGGCTTGATTAATTCCTGATACTTGGACTTGACCGTTTCGTAGTCGCCTTTGAGCGTCAGCAGCTGCTGGTTATAGGATTCGATTTCCTTGTTCAGTAGCTGCTTGTCCTGTGTTAACTGCGCGATACTCTGTTGTTGACGAGTGCTGGATTCGGACAAGCCGGCAATCTGCTGGCGCGCGCTTTCGAGCTGTGTCCGGGCTTGATCGCTTTCCAGTTGCTGTTGAGACATCCGTTGATTCAATTCGGCAATCTGTTGCGACAAGGCCTGGGATTGTGCGTTCGCGGCGTCGATTTCGAGACCGGCCGCTTCGAGTTGTGACTGGGATTGCTGCACCGTGAATTGCAACTCGGTATTTTGCAGCTCTATCGAGGCAATTCGGGTTTCCTGCTCACGTATTGCGGTTTGCGCAAGATCAAGCTCCTCCTCTTTCTTCAACAGGCGCAGCCGTAAAATAGAGTTACTTTGTTCGGCATTGGCAAGACGTTCTTCGAGCGTCGCGTTTTCCAGCGTTGTCGACTCGATCATCTGCGACGCTATTTGTTCTGCCGTAATGCTTTCCTGCAGTTCTGCGACCAGCTGCCAGTTGCGCACGACCAGCAGGCTGGTTGCCATCAGGAAAATCATCGTGATCACCATCATGATGTCGGTGAAAGACGGCCAGAAGCTGTTTTCGCCGCCAATCCCCGCGTGGCTGCCGCCGATAGATGGAAAGCCAGCATCCATCGGTCTCTAACGCTCGCTGCCGAGCGTTGGCAGCCGAAAACCTTCACGCAGTATTTGTTTGATGGCCTCCATCTCGTGGTTCAGGTTGTCGATTTGCTGCTGGTTTGCGTCGATTGTCTGCTGCAGCGAAACGGCGGAGTCATGGTATAGCTGCTGGGTCTTTTTCATGTTGTCGGTAGCGAAAATGACCGATTTGATCAAATCACCCATCTTGTGCAGGATATCGTCGCCAGAGCGCACGTACCGGGGTAGTAGATAAACCGAGGTCAGGTGTTCAACTCCGCTGAGAAAATGCGTTTGCACGTCATTCAGACGCGTATAGAAGTAGCCGAATATGCCATAGGCGACGATGGCGGTAATGGTGGTTGAAAGCGCGGTTGACATACCGGAGATCACCAGTCCCATACCGCCAAGGCTGGCATCGGCCGAGTCGATCAGGTCGGACGCACCCAGTAATGCAATCGACAGAGAAAGTATGGTGCCGAAAACACCGGTCAGGATTAGAATATTATTGATATAACGAATTAAGCCAAAATGCGTGGCTTCATCGGCGTTTAACATTGCCGCGAGCGCGCCATGGTTGATTTCACCGTTTGCCTTCTGGATAGAGCGCATCGTTACATGCCGCTTGGCAACAACCGAATTGGCCGGGAGGCCCTCCATGAGATCAGGCTTTAGCGAGTCGACATTATTTACAAAAGCAGCGATGGTGGCTTCTTCACGACGATAGCGCAGCAGGTTATAAAAAATATTACCAAGCCCGATAGTCAGTAGCCCCAGGATCGTACTATTGATCGCAATCCCGATATTGGTCAGCTGGTTTTCAAAGTAAAACGGGTAGATCAGATCAAAATTAAGCGCGATCAGTATGATCACCGCGATTACAACGACACTGAACTGGGTAATGATCTTGGAGCTGAGACTGGTATGCAGACGCTGAACTTCCATAGCGGGAATCTCTGGTTGTATTAGTTCATCTCAATAGCCGGGCGAGCCCTGGCATTTAATAATGTTTTCTGTTGGAAGTCAAAACGGCCGTATGACGGGCCATTTGATATTCCGTATGGATCCGTCTAGTGCGTGGTTTTGCGCAGATGATTGATCAGGTCGATCTGGGTAATCAAGCCGTAAAAGGTATCGCCATCGGCGATGATCGCAACCTTGTCTTCCTTGAACAGCGCGACGATGTCATCGATGCTTGCGGTTGGGGAGACTGTCTCGAGGCGGGTTACCATGACCTCGGCAACTTTCATCTGGAAGTTATCCTCGTCTTCGTAGATGCCGAGCAGAATATCGGACTCGTCTATTAACCCGACGATATGCCCATCGTCGACAACAGGCAATTGTGACACATCGAACATGCGCATCCGTTTATAGGTCGTGAGCAGGTTGTCTTCGGAGGTGACGGTAACGACATCGCCGCTATCCATTGGCCGCGCGATAATGTCCCGCAAGTCACCGTGGCTTTCCCGTTCCAGCAAGCCCTGGTCGGCAAGCCAGGAATCGTTAAACGACTTGTTCAGATACTTGTTACCGGTGTCGCAGGCAAAGGTGAGTACCCGCTTCGGCGTGGTTTGTTCGCGACAATAACGCAATGCGGCTGCCAGCAGCGTCCCGGTAGATGAACCCGCGATAATGCCTTCCTTGCGCAACAGTTCACGCTGAGTTTGAAAGGCCTCCTTGTCGCTGATTGAATAACCTTTCTTGACCAGGCTGATATCGCAAATCGGCGGCATGAAGTCTTCGCCTATACCTTCGACCAGCCATGAACCTGCCTTCGGTGTATGCCCGGTGTTAATCGTTTCAGCAAGAATCGAGCCTTCCGGATCGGCAACGATCATTTCACAACCGGGTGCATGCTCGTGAAAATACCAGCCAAGTCCGGTCACGGTCCCGCTCGATCCTACACCGACCACCATGGCATCGAGCTTGCCATCCATTTGCCGCAAAATTTCCGGTCCAGTATCGACTCGATGGGTTTTTGGATTGTTGGGATTCGAAAACTGGTCGATGAAATAAGAGTTCGGGATTTCGGCCGCGAGGCGCTTGGCATAGTCCTGGTAATACTCGGGGTGGCCTTTCTGCACATCCGAACGGGTCAGGCGCACGTCGACGCCCATTGCGCGAATGTGACGTATCTTGTCCGGACTCATTTTGTCCGGAATGACCAGGATCAGCTTGTAACCCTTTTGTGCGGCAACCAGACCGAGTCCCAACCCGGTATTCCCCGCGGTTGCTTCGATGATCGTACCGCCGGGCTTGAGTTTACCTTCTTCCTCGGCGGCCTCGATCATGGTTACCGCGATCCGGTCCTTGATTGAACCCCCCGGATTTTCCGATTCCATTTTTATGAACAGGTCACAAGGGCCGGTATCAAACTGCTTGAGTTTCAGAATCGGCGTATTGCCAATCAGTTCAAGTACAGAATTATAGATCGTCATATTCGGGTGCCATGATCGGGTTAAAATCGTGAGCCATTATAACTGATTCGATAATTACTGAGGGCAATCCATTCGGGATCGATTTCGATTCCCCAGCCGGATTTATCAGTTATTAACACATTACCATCCTTGATATGGAACTGTGGGCCGAAAATATTCTCCTGCCACGGGTAGTAGTCACTGCCCTCGATCGAGAATTCGACGTATTTGCCCGCGTTTTCGATAGCCGCCATGAAGTGTATCGAAAACAGGGTAACCAGGCTTAGATTCGCCGAATGGAGCGTACAGGGAATACCGGCCTGTTTGGCGTAGTCCGCAACCTGCAGCGTGCGGGTTATTCCACCCATGTAGCAGATATCGGGCTGCACGATATCAACCGCATGGCTATCAATCATCTGTTTCCAGACGATCATGTTGTTGTCCTGTTCGCCCCCGGTGACGTCGATATCGAGTGCTGTGCTCACTTCCCGGGTCCAATCAAGCTCCCAGTAAGGGCAGGGTTCTTCGTAATGGCTAATCCCGTAATCGGCAAGTAGTTGTCCGACCTCGATCGCTTTCTGCGGCGTATAGCCGCTGTTCGCGTCCACCATCAGGGTGACGTCGTCTCCCAGGGTAGCGCGCATGGTTTTGACGATTTCCTCGGTACGACCGGGCCACTGATCGATATCATGTCCACATTCTTGCGCGATGCGGAATTTGAACGAGTGATAGCCGAATTCGTCGCGTAACGCGAGCATGCGCTCGGCTTCCTGTTGTGGAGTAATGTCGCGCTTCATGCTCGAGGCATAAACCGGAAACTCGCTGCGGTTACCACCCAGCAGCTGTTGCACACTTTTACCGGCGCGCTTGCCGCGGATGTCCCACAGCGCGGTATCGACACCACAAAGCGCACGGTACAGGTAAGTCCCCTGGAATTTGTGCTCGCGGTCGAGCACGGTGGCGGTAATCGCGTCGATGTCGGAGGCATCCATACCGAGTACGTGACAGGCGACCTGGCGGTGGACAACCTCGGCGGTAAGGTCAGCATTGTAGGGCGATGCCTGTCCCCAGCCCTCATCCCCATCATCGGTGCGCACCCGCACCAGCGTTACGTACTCGGTGGCAAAGGTTTCGACGCTGGTGATCAGCATGCGCTGTGTGCCTAGAGTCCGTCCAGTGCCTGTTTCAGGTCGGCAATCAGATCCTCGGCCGACTCAAGGCCCGTCGACAGGCGCACCAGGCCATCGGTAATACCGGCGGCAAGGCGCTCCTCTTTGGGCATATCGGCATGCGTCATGGTCACCGAGTGCGTGACCAGGGATTCGACCGATCCGAGGTTTTCCGCGAGACTCCAGAGTTGCAGGGTATCCATCAGTTTTTTACCGGATTCGACCCCGCCGTGAACGTCGAACCACAGCATCGAACCATGTCCGCTGGCCTGGCGGTCGGCGAGTTCTTTTTGCGGAAAGGATTCCAGCCCGGGATAGCATACGCGATCGACATTCGGATGGGTTTCGAGGAACTGGGCCACCTTGAGCGCGTTGACCGACTGTGCTTCGAGCCGGGTGCTCATGGTTTTGACACCCTGCAGCGTATAAAACGCGACCATCGGTGTCATGTTGCTGCCGAGGCAGTTGCGCACGAACATGATTTGCTCGAGATGATCCTGGTTAGCCGCGGTAATGGAGCCGCCCACGCTGACGTTGTGGCCTTCCATGAACTTGGTGGTGCTGTGCAGGCTGATATCGGCACCGAGTTCGAGCGGTCTCTGGTAGTAGGGTGTCAGGAAAGTATTATCGACCACGTGTGGAATCCCGGCTGCCTGCGCTACTTCCGAAATCGCGGCGATATCGGTTAGCTTGAGTGTCGGGTTTGCCGGGGATTCGGTAAAAATCAACTTCGTGTTTTCACGGATTGCGTTTTGCACATTTGCAGGATCGGAGGTATCGACAAAACTGCATTCCAGCCCCCAGCGGTTCAAAACCTTGGTCGTAACGCGATGGGTTCCGCCGTAGACAACATCCGACAGAATCACGTGCTCGCCGGTGCCGACCATGCCGATGATGGTGCAGCTGGTGGCGGCCATGCCGGTCGCGAAACAGAGACTGCCGACGCCACCCTCGAGCGCGGTAATTTTAGCTTCGAGTGCTGCCACGGTCGGATTACCGGAGCGGCTGTAGGAATAGCCTTTTTCGAGGTATTGATCGACGGATTCCTGGACGTAGGTCGTGGTCTGGTAGATAGGCGTCAGGATAGCGCCCGTGACCGGGTCTGGCTTGACCCCGGCACGTACTTCGCGTGTTTTAAAGTGTCGATTGTCTTTGCCGCTCATCAGGATCCCCGGTTATTGGTTCACAAAGGAGGGCGATTCTAGCATTAGTCAGACAAATTAAAAAAGCACATCGACTAGTGCTGGCACTGTTTAGGGCAATCTTGCAAAATGTGTTGCATGAAGGCCGTAAACTATCCGCAGAGGGCCCATTCCACCTGCCCCCACGACTGCCCCAGTACCTGCGCACTCGAGGTCGAGCTGCTCGATGCCAACACTATCGGTCGGGTTGCAGGTGCCAGGGACAATAGTTACACCGCCGGGGTTGTCTGTGCCAAGGTTGCCCGCTATGCCGAACGCATTCATCATCCGGCACGAATCGGTCAACCGCTGCGTCGCCGCGGTGCCAAAGGCGAAGGCCGTTCGGCATTCGAAGCGATCAGTTGGGAGCAGGCGCTGGATGAGGTTGCCGAGGCCTTTGCCCGCACCATGCAAAAACACGGCAACGAAACGCTGTGGCCCTATCACTATGCCGGCACCATGGGCCTGATCCAGCGTGACAGTATCGAACTGTTCCGCAACCTGCTGAAAACGTCGCGCCAACATTCTACTTTTTGCATTACGCTCGCCGATGCGGGATGGCTCGCCGGTACCGGGGTAAAACGCGGCTCCGACCCGAGAACCATGGCGCATAGCGACCTGATCGTGATGTGGGGCGGTAATCCCGTTTATACCCAGGTAAACGTCATGCATCACGTTGCCAAAGCTCGCCGTGAACGTAGTGCCAGGCTGGTGGTCGTCGATCCCTATCATACCGCGACCGCTAAAAAAGCTGACCAGCATCTGATGCTGAAACCCGGTACCGATGGTGCGCTGGCCTGCGCAGTCATGCACCAGCTTTTCGCCGATGATCTGGTCGATCGCGATTACCTGGATCAGTTTTGCGATGTGCCGCGCGAACTCGAGGATCACCTGCAATCGAGATCACCCGACTGGGCGGCTGCGATTACCGGACTTGATGCGGAAGAAATCATTGAATTCGCGCGACATTATGGCAGCACCGAGCGCAGTTTTCTGCGTCTCGGGTACGGTTTCACGCGCTCGCGTAACGGGGCCGCAAACATGCACGCGGCGAGCTGTTTACCCGCCCTGACCGGGGCCTGGCGCTACCCGGGCGGCGGCGCGCTGTATGCCAATGGTGGCCTATACGCGATTGACCAGTCGATCATCAAGGGGCTCGATGTTCTCGATCCTGATACCCGTATCCTGGATCAATCGCGAATCGGTGATGTACTGTGCGGTAATCCCAGGGATTTGCAGGGAGGACCGCCGGTGAGCGCACTGCTGGTGCAAAATACCAATCCGGTCGTCGTCGCGCCCGAGACCCGCAAGGTGATCGAGGGTTTTGCACGCGATGACCTGTTTACCTGCGTGCACGAGCAATTCATGACCGAAACGGCCGCCATGGCGGATATCGTGCTGCCGGCCACGATGTTCCTCGAGCACGACGACTTTTACCAGGCCGGGGGACATACGCATGTGCAGGTCACCCGCGGACTGGTAAATCCGTTTGCCGAGTGTCGCAGCAATCACTGGGTGCTGGGGCAGCTGGCGCAACGACTGGGATTCGACCACGCAGGCTTCCGCAAGGAAGCGCGAGAACTGATCGATGAGAGTCTCAGGCTCAGCGGGCTTCCGGATGAGCAGACGCTGTACCAGGATCACTGGATTGACTGCGCGCCTGAATTTGAAACCGGTAACTTTCTCGATGGTTTCGAGACGCCTGATCGACGCTTTCATTTCAAGCCCGACTGGAGCCGGATAGGTCCTGACTACGAGCAGATGCCCGAACTACCGGATCACATGCCGGTGGCTAATGATACCGACGATGAGCATCCTTTCCGCCTCGTCGCTGCACCTGCGCGCCAGTTTCTGAATACCAGTTTTACCGAGACCCAGACCTCGCAAAAGGCTGAACACAGGCCAACCCTGATGCTAAGGGCCGAAGATGCGGCGCACCATGGAATCGAAGATGGCGGCCTTGTCAGGGTCGGGAATCGCATCGCGGATATCCTGTTGCATGCAAAAATCTTTGATGGTATGCAGCCCGGAGTCGTCATTATCGAAAGCATATGGCCAAACCACGCCTTCATCGAAGGGCTGGGTGTAAACGCGCTGGTCTCCGCCGAACCCGGTTTACCGAACGGTGGTGCGATTTATCATGATACCGCGGTGTGGCTTAAGACAGAACCGGAGGAGGTAGTATGAAACAGCATGAGAAGCTTAACTATGTCGAATTGCCAGCGCGTGACCTGGACGCTACCAAACGCTTTTTCAACGAGGTATTCGGCTGGACATTCGAGGATTTCGGTCCGGGCTACTGTGCTTTCTCGGACCAGGGCCTGGATGGCGGATTCTATCGCTCGGAGCTTTATTCAAGCACGCTCAGTGGCGCCGCATTGCTGGTATTTTTCAGCGATGACCTCGAGGCGACCCTGGCCAGAGTGGAACAGGCTGGCGGGCGCATCGAAAAACCGGTATTTGAGTTTCCTGGTGGGCGCCGATTCCATTTTAGTGAGCCCAGTGGTAACGAGTTTGCAGTCTGGGGCGACAAACCGGTATCGTCAGGCTAATGCAGCGCATACTTCCCGATAATTGGGTCGCAGTTTGTCTCCAGTCAGATGCCCCTAAACCGTGGTGAAGGAAGCGATCGAGCGGGTCAGGCGAGCAGCGCAGTACGATCTGCCTGACCTCAACCGCCTGCGGCAGCAGGCCGTTGACCTGGCAACGCAGATCACTGTCGGTCGATCGGCATTCCTCGACGAATACGGCGTCCAGTCCGAGCTCGAGTACAAGCTGCAGGCAATGCGTGACAACCACGTCATGTACCACGCGCATATCGGCATGAACGATATCGATGCAACCGTGCAGGCGCTGACCAGAATTCACGAGGAGTTGTCACTTAAGGGATATCGGCTCGACCGGGCAGGATTCGCAATCGATCGACGCATGGGTTTACCCCCCGGAATGCGTGCCGCGGCGGCGGCCGAAACCGGACCGATGCTGGTGCAGGATGAAGACTGGCGCAATATTGCGCAAGTGGCACCGATCCAGCCGCACTTCGGAGATTTCATGATCGGGCAGCCGGCTTCGGTTGGCAACGCGGTACAGGCGCTGCGAATTGGCTGTACCACGATTGGCAACCTGTCGCAGTATTTTACCTTTGAAGCACCCGGCTGGAGTGATACTGCCGAAACTGCTGCCCAGACTTACACTGCGATGGCCTTGCTGGGTGAGTTTCGCGAGCAGGGCGCGATGCTGCATTCCTACCTCGAAGACGGCTTTGGCGCCCTGTTCCAGCATTATTCGACCGTCGCAGCCTGGGCGATGCTGGAGCGTTACCTGGTTGAAGAACTCATTGGTACGCGCCTGACGCATTGTATCGGTGGCTTGACCCGGGATCCGGTGAAACGCGCCGGTTGGGTGCTGGCCTTGCACAAAATCCATCGCGGCGAGCAGGTTGGTTCAATGATTTACGGGGATACCCTCTCCTTTGGCCATGAATTCGAGAAGAATAGGGCGGTCACGGCGGAGTACCTGCTGTGGGATATCCTGGTGCAGTTGCATGCACCCAGCGGTCACGCGGTATTACCGCTGCCGGTGACGGAAGCAATCAGGATTCCGTCGGCCGATGAAATCATTGAAGCGCAACTGTTCGGTCGCCAGGTGGAGGCGAGCGCGCGACGTCTCTACCCGCATGTCGATTTCTCGGCGGCGGAATCCTTTGCCGAAATCGTCTGCCGCGAGGGTGAGGATGTTTACCGGAATGCACTCTCGGGCCTGGCCGATCTGGGTGTCGATATCACCAATCCGTTGCAAATGCTTTACGTGCTGAAAAAGCTGGGAGCGCAGGGTTTCGAGCAACTCTTTGCTGCCGATCAGGTTGGCAGCCCCGAATTCGTGACCGATATGTACGCCATGGCGCAGGGTGTTATCGACGAGTATCGCCCGATGTTCGCCGAGGCCACGTTTCGAGACCGGGTCAAGGGGAAACGTTTCCTGGTTGCCTCCAGCGACGTGCACGAGCATGCAGCCGGGGCGCTGGCACAGTTGCTCAGTGAAACCGATGCCGATGTCGTTTACCTCGGGGCCGAGCAGAATCCATCAGATCTGGTGGCCGCACTACTGGCGCAGCCGGTCGATGCCCTGTTGTTGAGTACCCACAACGGCATGGCGCTCGAGTATGCCAACCAGTTAAAACAGATGCTCGACGATGCATCCCTGTCGCTGCCGGTTATTATCGGTGGCGTGTTAAACCAGAAGATCGATGCAGAAGCTTTGCCAATCCCGGTTGTCGATGACCTCAAGGCACTGGGTATGCATCCCGCGATCAGTCTGCCCGGACTCACGCGGCTGCTGCCGGATAAAACCTGAGCGGTATATCAAGCTCCCGCCTCAGCCATAGGGTGGTGGCGCTCGCCAGTTGAATATTTTAGCGGCCCGCCGAATCGTTGCCTGCTGTTGTTTGAAGCGGTTGAACAGCGCCGCTGGGGCGTTCTCCGGACCACCAAGGGCCAGGTATATACCGAGTTCCGAATCGGCCGCTTTTTCGCCACCCACGAATACCGCGCTGTCATCTTTACACAATGCCGACAGTGCGCGGTAGAACTGCGCGCGTTGTTCGATCAGGAAATCGCGGGCTTGTCGAAACGCAGATTCACTATTACTGCTCATCGTGACCCGGTTGTGTGGATCGAGACCATAGGGATTAAGGTGACCATAAACCAGGATCTGGCCGTCGATTTCACGGTTACCGTCAAAATAGTCTTCAACGCGCGCGATGTAATCACGATTAATCTCCCAAAGCTGCTCTACAACTGCTGCAACCGCGTGCGCCGAAACCCGTATATTTGCATCGGAGTGATTCTTGTAGACCATGCGTCCGCTGGGCACCTGGGTTCGAGCGGTGTAGGGTATTGCCTCACGCAGCGCCCGCATTTCCTCCGGCTCGGTGAAGATTTCGGCATATTCGAGTCCGATTCCTGCAATCGTGTATTCCTGCGCCTGCGGGTCGTCCGCGAGGCTGATCAGGAACTCGTCAGCGGGCCGCTCGCTGTATCCATTGACGAAGACCAGTCCAGTGGCACCCGCGGCAACGCATTTTTGTTGCATGACCTCGGCTCGTTTTCGTGCGGGATGATCGGTTGCGCTGGAGAGCAGGGGCTGCATTGAACCCCTGCTGACGTGTTCGATTCCGAGAATGAGATCGTGGTTCCCCGTGCGCGACTTGACCGGTTCGCTATCCAGGTCAAGGAAGACATGAGGAGATAAGTGTTCGAGCAACCTGGCAAGATCAGCGGGGCGGTTTGAAACCGGCAGTGCAAACGCGACTTCGTTCGCCGGAAAGCGGCAGTAATTGCAGCGCACCGCGCAGACGATCCCACTCCAGCCGTAGGTACCGGCATACCCTCGCAGTTCATCACCCTGGATGCTGACGATCGTGCTGCCATCGAAGAGCGCAATTTCGATAACGCTGTCGCTGAAGTATCTGCGTTGCGGGCCCATGCCCCCGGTCATGAAGGTGGCGCCAACGGCGGCATACAGGTAACTGGTTAAATCGGCGCCCGGCACCTTGAAACCCTGCCCGAGTTCCTGTACCAGCACGCGGTTCAACTGGTCCAGCGTAATCGCACTACCGGCACTGACCTGCTGATGCTCGGTATCAATGACGATTTCGTCGAGGCCGATGTCGGTTATCCCCGGGCGCGAAGCCCTGCTCACTCGCGGACCGAGTGGCGGATCAAAACGTAAGCCAACGACGGTTCCGGACGGTTTCCGGGCGGGCTGGAATATTCCGCCCCCGGTCGAGGTTCCGGACATGGGAACCAGGTAAATATCGCCTCCATGTAATTGCTTTAACTGGTTAATCGCGGTGACCACGTCAGCCTTAACAGGATAGGCAAAATCAAACTCTACCGGGTTGTTTTCACCGTCCGTTACCTGCTCAATGGGATTACCCAGGATCCTATCCATTGCCGGACTGCCTCAGGCAGCTTTCTTCGCTTCGAGGGCGGTAACCAGACCCTGTTCGAGGGCGTCCAGTATTGACTGATTGGTGATGGCCTTCCCATCGGGGGTCGTGAGATAGAAAATATCATCGATCTTTTCGCCCAGGGTTGAAATCTTCGCGTGCGTGATATTGATGTCCATTTCAGCGATGACATTGGCGATAACTGACAGCATGCCGGGCATGTCGATGGCGCTGATTTCCATTACGGTGCGGCCGTTCAGATAATCCTGCTCAAACTGAACCTCGGTCGGATGGTCGAAAGCCTTCAACTGCCGGGGTTTGCGCGTATTGATTTTGCCCTGGTAAATCGAGTCCGATTCAAGCGCCTTGAGCAGGTTGTGCTCGATGCGCTCGATAATCTCTGGGTCGGTAACCGCCTGGTTATTCTGGTCCTGGATAATAAAGGTATCCATGATTTTGTTATCCCTGGTGGTGAAGATTTCAGCGTTTAAAATGGATAAACCCATGGCTCCGAGGGTGCCCGTCACTTGCGAAAAGGTATGCGCGGCCTCATCACCATAAACGAAAACCTTGGTATTGCGGGTTTCGGTGGACTGGCGAATACTGACCAGCCTGGGTTGGTCAGTGTGACTTAGAATCGCATTGACATGCCATTTAATTTCCAGCGGATGATGTCGTAGAAAGTAATCGCCCGGCACCCGGTCGCAAACCGAATTGATTTGCACCACGCTAAACGGCAGGTCGGACATTTCCTCGAGTGCGGCATCGCGGTTTTCCTGGATGATTTCATCGATGTCGGGTGCGTGCTCGATGCCGCGCCTGATCACGGTTTTGGTCGCGCGGTACAATTGTTTAAGCAGCGCGTCCTTCCAGTTGTTCCACAGCTTCGGATTGGTACTGCGAATATCGGCGACAGTCAGCAGGTATAGATAATTCAGCATATTCATGCTGCCCACCTGGCGGGCAAAATCCCGCACCACGTCGGGATCACTAATATCTTTGCGCTGTGCCGTAACAGACATCAGCAGGTGATGGCGTACCAGCTGCGATACGATCCGTGTATCCTTGCGATTTAATTTGTGTTGTACACAAAACTGGGTCGCTTCTTCAGCCCCGAGCTCCGAGTGATCACCTCCCCTGCCCTTGGCAATATCGTGAAATAAAGCCGCCAGGTAGAGCAGGCAGGGATTTTCGAGCTTGCTGTAAACCAGGTTACAGAACGGAAACTCGTCCTCGTGTTTGTCGAGTGCAAAGCGGCGCAGGTTACGGATGACGAAGATCGTGTGCTGATCAACGGTATAGGCATGGAATAGATCGTACTGCATGCGCCCGGTAATCTTGCCGAAGGCGGGGATGTACGCCGCCAGAAAGCCGTAGGAATTCATGCGGCGCATCTGGTGGGTCATGCCGTTGGGCGCGCTCATCAGCTGCATGAACAAGTGATTGACGGTGTCATCGCTTCGATATTCATCATCAACCAGGTAAAGATGTTCACGCACCAGGCGGATCGTCGACGCGGTAACACCTTCACAGCGTTCATTCAACGAGATCAGCAGGAATAGCTCAACCAGTGCTTCGGGGTGCGCTTTGAAAACATCAGGATTGGCGACCTCGATATAGTTGTTACGCAAGTTGAAACGTTCGTTGATCGGTTTGATTTTGCGCTGCGATGCCGTTAACAGGATTTCTTCCCTGAAAATCTGCAATAACATTTCACTGAGTCGCTCGAGTTCCATGATGGTGCGATAGTACTGTTGCATGAATTGTTCGATCGCCAGGTTGTGCTCGCCAGATTTGAATCCGAAATATTCGGCGACTTTTTTCTGGTAATCGAATAACAGGCGGTCTTCGCGGCGACCCGCCAGGCGATGCAGTGCAAAACGAACGCGCCACAGATGCTGTTGGCCCGTATCGAGCAGATCGAATTCCGCATCGGTGAGGAAGCCGTGTTCAACCAGCTCTTTGAAAGAAGCCGCATTAAAATGCCGCTTCGCCACCCAGCCAATAATCTGAATGTCACGCAGGCCGCCCGGGCCTTCTTTAATATTGGGCTCGAGGTTATAAGCGGTGTCATTAAAGCGCAGGTGGCGATCATGTTGTTCTTCCAGCTTGGCTTCGAAAAACTTGCGTGATGACCACATTTTTCTCGGCGAAATCGCCTGCTGGTATTTTTCGTAGAGCCGGGTGTCGCCGTAAACCAGGCGCGACTCGATCATCGTGGTCATGACCGTGACATCGGATTTGCCTTCGCGAACGCAGTCCTTGATAGTGCGCACGCTATGCCCGACCTCGAGGCCGATGTCCCACAAAAAGGTCAGAAAAGCCGCGAGTACCTCCTGCTGGGCCTTGCCTGGCTTCTTTCCCAGCAGAATCATCAGGTCGATATCGGAACCCGGTAATAATTCAGACCTGCCAAAGCCGCCGACAGCCACCAGGCAGCAGTCACATTGATCCTGATTAGCGATCAAATGCTGGAAACAGAATACGAGGACCCGATCGATCATCCCCGCGGTTCCATGGATCAGTTTTTCGACCGCGACGCCTTCGTCGAATTCACGGTAAATCTGCTGACGCGCAGCACTGAGGCCAGCCGCAATCGTTTTCGCGTTTAACTTGTCACCATCGAGGGCCTGCTGCAGATATTGCTCGATGACCCCGTTCACGGGTTCAGAATCCAAAATCGGGATGCAAGGTCAGAATTTCGAAACCATTCTCAGTCACCAGGTTGGTATGCTCCCATTGCGCCGAAAGGCTGTGATCCTTGGTAACAACGGTCCATTCGTCCGGCAGCAGCTTTACGTAACGTTTGCCCAGGTTGATCATTGGTTCCACGGTGAAGGTCATCCCAGGCTCCAGTACCAGCCCGGTGTCCGGCTTGCCATAATGCAGTACCTGCGGATCCTCGTGAAAAACCCGACCAATCCCATGCCCGCAATATTCGCGCACCACGCTGCAGTTGTTTTTTTCCGCGTGTTGCTGGATAGCATGCCCGATGTCACCGAGGCGTACGCCGGGCTTGATCATTTCAATTCCGACTTTCATGCATTCGTAGGCGATGCGTGATATCCGTTGTCCCTGCACCGTAGGTTTGCCGACCAGGAACATGCGACTGGTATCGCCATGGTATTCGTCCTTGATGACGGTAATGTCAATATTAATGATATCGCCATTTTTCAACTTTTTTTCGGCCGGAATACCGTGGCAAACAACATGGTTGACGGAGGTGCATATCGAACGCGGAAATCCCCGGTAGTTCAACGGCGCTGGCACGGTGGTCTGCTCATTGACCATGAATTCATGACAGATATCGTTGAGTTGTTGCGTAGTAACCCCGGGCTCGATATGGGGCTCGATCATGCGCAGCACGTCGGCAGCCAGGCGCCCGGCAACGCGCATTTTCTCGATTTCTTCACTGGATTTGATCGTGACACCCATAAAAACAGAGCTAACTGGTTGTTGAGGATACGGGATTATGGTATAAAGCGCGCGCCTTCGGCAACCGCCGCGGGAAATATACAGGACATCGGGCCTTGGCCCGTTGTTTTAAACGACACACACATTCCATAACGCGCTTATGGGTGCCCGAATTTTACCAGAGAGCGGGTCGTAAGCGTCGGGTATGTGGAGGCTTAACCCGGGACAGTCGTACAAGTGCTGTCCACAGACATCTGGAGAAACTTATGTCTAACGTCACCATGCGTGAAATGTTGGAAGCGGGCGTGCATTTCGGCCATCAAACCCGTTTCTGGAATCCAAAAATGGCTCCCTTTATTTTTGGGGAGCGCAACAAGATCCACATCATCAATCTCGAGCAAACCATGCCGCTGTGCAAGGACGCGGTTAATTACCTCGGTAAAATCGCTTCCAAGAAAGGCAAGGTCATGTTTGTCGGCACCAAGCGTGCCGCCAGCGATTCCATAAGAGAAGAAGCGCAGCGTTGTGGCATGCCATTTGTCAATCACCGCTGGCTGGGTGGCATGTTAACCAATTTCAGAACGGTACGCGCCTCGATCAAGCGGCTCAAAGAACTGGAAGATATGGCCGAGAGCAATAGCTATGAAAAAATCGGCAAAAAGGAAATATTGCAACTCGCGCGCGAGCAGGAAAAGCTGCACAAGACCCTGGGCGGTATCAAGGAGATGGGCGGTTTGCCTGATGCCTTATTTGTTATCGATGTCGGTTACGAAAAAATTGCGGTACAGGAAGCCGCCAAGCTTGGCATTCCAGTCGTCGGCATTGTCGACACCAATAACTCACCCGAGAACATTGACTACATCGTGCCTGGTAACGACGACTCGATGCGCGCCATCAAGCTTTATACGAAGCTGGTAGCTGAAGCGATCCTGGAAGGCAAGCAGAGCATTGTTACCGCTGACGACGGTGAAGACGAACTCATCGAAATCAACGAAGAAGAGGTTGTCAGTGACAAGCCCGCGGTAAAAGTTACTGCTCGCAAGACTGCTCCCGTAAAACAGGCCGCGGCGCCGGAACGGGAAGTTGGGCCTGACGCGCCTGCAGCAGCTGAAGCCCAGGACGTCGCGTTAGCAGACGAGTCGCCTGGCCAGCCAGAGCCAGAGCAAGCCGATGCAGAGGCGGTAACTGATGCAGATGCTGCGATGCCGGAGACGGCGGCCCCGGAAGCCAGTGCTGAACCGGCTACGACCCGAAAAGCGGCGACCAAGAAGGCGGCAGTGAAAAAGGCGGCGACTAAGAAAGCAGCGGTTAAAAAGGCAGCAGTCAAAAAATCGACAACCAAGAAAGCAGCGGCCAAAAAAGCAACAACGAAAAAAGCGGCAACCAAAAAGGCAACAACGAAAAAAGCGGCGACCAAAAAGGCCGCCAGTAAGGACTAACCAGGCACCTGTCCAGTAGCAGGGAATAACGAGGTAGTGAAGTGGCTATAACAGCATCTCTAGTAAAAGAACTGCGCGAGCGAACCGGCTCGGGCATGATGGAATGTAAAAAAGCATTGGTCGAAACCGGTGGCGATATTGACGCAGCAGCAGAGCTGATGCGCAAGTCCGGCGCGGCCAAGGCCGACAAGAAAGCCGGTCGTGTCGCGGCGGATGGTGCGATCAAGATAAAGGTTAACGAGGATGGTAAATCGGCTGTTATTCTCGAGATTAATTCTGAAACCGATTTTGTCGCCAAGGATGATAACTTTCAGGCCTTCGCCGATGAAGTGCTGGAGACTGTTGCTCAAAATAGACCGGAATCCATCGACGCGTTGTCTGCATTGTCACTGGCAAGCGGTCAATCGGTGGAAGAAGCTCGCCAGACACTGATTGCCAAGGTTGGAGAAAATATCCAGGTACGCCGCTTCGAAATTCTGGAATCCGGTGACTCGATTGCCGCTTATCTGCATGGCGCTCGCATTGGCGTGCTGGTTGATTCCAGCGCCGATGCCGATTTGGCTCGCGATATCGCCATGCACGTCGCGGCGGTTAATCCGAAATTTGTCGATCAGGAATCTGTTCCAGCCGATTTTATTGCAAGCGAAAAATCGATACTGGTAGCACAAGCTGAATCCAGCGGCAAGCCGGCCGAGATTATTGAAAAAATGATTCAGGGCAGGCTTGATAAGTTGTTGGCCGAGGTAACCCTGCTGGGACAACCGTTTGTCAAGGATCCGGACCAGAAGGTTGCGGGGCTACTGTCGGATGCGGGTGCCTCGGTGAATCGCTTTATTCGCTACGAAGTGGGTGAGGGTATCGAGAAGAAAGTCGAAGATTTCGCCGCAGAAGTGGCCTCTCAGCTAAATGCCTGACGTTAGCAAAGCCGCGAGAATCGCGGCTTTTTTTTGACGAAAAGCGCTGTTGACAAGTACTTTGCCGGGCAATGGACTTATAATGCCGCGATGTTATTTTAACTCCCGCAGTTGTGGGCAAATTGTGCCGGCTTTACCGGGTCGATGAAGCCGGGCACAGATCACGATCCTATGGCGAAAATCAAACATAAACGCATATTAATAAAGCTCAGTGGCGAAGCGCTGCAGGGCGATAATGAAACGGGTATCGATCCAAGAATGATCGAAAAACTCGCCCTGGAGCTAGCTGTATTACACAACAACGGCGTCGAAATTGGCTGCGTCGTCGGTGGCGGCAACCTGATGCGCGGCGCTAACCTGGCGCTGAAGGGGCTGGATCGCGTTACTGCCGATCATATGGGGATGCTGGCCACGGTAATGAATGCATTGGCTCTGAATGACCAGTTACTGCAACATGGTGCGGCTGCCGCGGTCATGTCTGGACTCGAGATGCCGCAGGTATGCGAGTTTTATACGCAACGCGATGCCCGTCGACGCATTGCCGCCGGGGAGATCATTATATTTGCTGCCGGGACCGGTAGTCCTTATTTCACGACTGATACCGGGGCGAGTCTGCGTGCCATAGAAATACAGGCTGACCTGTTGATCAAGGCGACCAAGGTTGACGGGATTTATGACCGGGACCCGGTCAAAGACGGCGATGCAGTGCGCTACACGCACCTGTTTTTTGACCAGGCAATCGATAAACGCCTGGCGGTCATGGATGTCGCAGCAATGATTTTATGCAATGATAACGCGTTGGACCTGGTCGTTTGCGACATCAATCAGCCGGGAGCGTTGCTCGACCTGGCAAAGGGCAAGCAGGTGGGAACCCGGGTAACCCGTAAAGAGGTAGAAAAATGATAGAAGATATCAAACAAGATGCGCGCAATCGAATGGGCAAGAGCATCGAAGCCTTTAAAGCCGAACTCAGTAAGATCAGAACCGGCCGCGCGCACCCTAGTTTACTCAATCATATTACGGTTGATTTCTATGGCAGCGAAGTCCCGATTGGCCAGGCCGCCAACATAACGGTTGAAGACGCTCGCACCCTTGCGGTAACGCCCTGGGACAAGAGCATGGTGCCGGTGATCGAGAAGGCGATTCTGACCTCCGATCTGGGGCTCAATCCGACCACGGCCGGTACCATTATTCGCGTGCCGATGCCGCCACTTACCGAGGAGAGACGTAAGGAACTGGTTAAGGTAGTACGGGAACTTGCCGAAAATTCACGAGTTGCGATCAGAAATATTCGCCGTGACGGCAACAATGAACTGAAAGGCCTGTTGAAAGATAAGGACATTTCCGAGGATGAAGAAAGGCGGGGACAAGACCTCGTTCAGCAAGTAACGAATCAGTCTACCGACGAGGTTGAGTCATTGTTACAAACCAAAGAAAAGGAATTGATGGAAATTTGATCGCGGTATTGAAAAGGAATCATGACTTCGCAATCACAGGCATCGATTCCCGGCCACGTATGCATCATTATGGATGGCAACGGTCGCTGGGCAAAGAAAAGAATGATGCCTCGCAGTTTCGGTCATCGACAAGGTGTCGAAACAACCCGTCGAGTCGTTGAATATTTCGCAGGTGCTGGAATCAAGCACCTCACCCTGTTCGCATTCAGCAGTGAAAACTGGAATCGTCCCGACGAGGAAGTACACGGGTTGATGGATCTTTTCATGCAGTCTTTGCAAAAATACTCAAGCGAGTTGCATGAAAAGGGTATCCGCATACGCTTCATTGGTAACCGGGCCAGGTTTTCTTCAGACCTGCAGCAACGGATCGACGAAACTGAAACCATGACCTGTGAAAACGATGTCATGACACTTAATATTGCGGCTAATTACGGCGGCCAATGGGACATCGTCAATGCAGCCCGGATCCTTGCCGAGCGGGTTAGTGCTGGCGAATTATTGCCGTCGCAAATTGACGAGCAGCTTTTCAGACAGGAACTTTCACTGGGTGACAGTCCGGATCCCGATTTATTCATTCGCACTGGGGGTGAGCAGAGAGTCAGCAATTTTCTGCTATGGCAGCTCGCTTACACAGAATTTTATTTTTGTGACCGGCTCTGGCCCGAGTTTTCGGACGATGATATGCGTCTTGCTTTGTCCGAATATGCTCGACGGCAGCGTCGTTATGGCAAAACGGGCGAGCAGATAGAGGCCGCACACTAGTGCTCAAGCAGCGCATTATTACCGGGATTGTTCTTGCGGTCGTGGTAATCGGTACAATTTTGGTACCCGATACTTTCTGGGTCAGCCTCTTGTTCGTCGCAATGCTTTTCGCGGCGACCACCGAATTGTTGCGGCTGACGATCAAATCGCCCGCTGTGGCGACTGCAATTGCTTCGGGTGCATTTGTACTGCTTTTCTGGTGGTCGCTAACGCAAGTCAATCCACTGCTGATTTACTGGCAGGCACTGGCAGGAATGGCGTTGTGGATATTGATCACGTTTGGACTGATGGCTTATCGACACAGCGGTCGCTTGCCGCTGCTGGTGCGGGTGCTCTTGCTTGGTCTCGGACTGGACCTGTTGTGGATTTGTTTACATGGTCTTATCTACCTGCATTACGTGTATGGTGCCGGGATGCTGCTTTACATGTTCAGCCTGGTCTGGATTGCCGATATTGGCGCCTATTTCAGCGGACGAAGGTTCGGTAAACACAAGCTGGCCCCGACCATCAGCCCGGGCAAGACCTGGGAAGGTTTATGCGGTGGCCTTGTCGCCAACCTGTTCTGGATACCGTGCGTGTATCAACTGAGTTCGGGATGGGGTTTGGGATTAGCGGAATTTTTCCTGATCAGTGTGGCAACGTCGTTGATTTCGGTCGTTGGTGATTTATTTGTAAGTGTTCTCAAGCGAGAAGCCGGCGTGAAGGATAGCGGCAAGTTGCTGCCGGGGCACGGCGGTGTGCTGGATCGTATCGATAGCCTGATCGCCGCGTCTCCGGTATTCGTCGCTGGTACTTTTCTGGCGGGGTCGTTATGAAGCAGATTACGATGCTGGGTGCGACCGGGTCGATCGGGCAATCCACGCTCGATATTGTTGCACGACACCCCGACCGGTTTCGACTTTATGCACTGACCGCGAATAGTAATCATCAAAAGATGGTGCAACTGTGCCGTCAGTTTGAACCAGATTTCGCGGTGATGCGTGATCCCGACAGTGCCCAGCAGCTGCACGAGTCGATCGCAGATCTGGCAACTGAAGTTCTGGCTGGCGAAGATGGGCTGGCCAGGGTTGCCGCAGCTGATGAAGTCGATGTTGTCGTCGCTGCCATCGTCGGGGCGGTGGGCCTGATGCCGACCTTGTCCGCGGTTCGCGCGAGCAAGCGCGTGTTACTTGCCAACAAGGAAGCCCTGGTTATGGCAGGGGCCCTGTTCATGGATGAGGTTCAGCGATATAACGCTGAGCTGTTGCCGGTTGACAGCGAACATAATGCAATTTTTCAGTGTCTGCCGCCAGGATCGATTGGTAAGGGCGTTGCGGGTGAGGGTGTACGGAAAATTTTCCTGACCGGTTCGGGTGGGCCATTTCGGGATACCGAGCTAGAATCGCTCGAAAACGCCACCCCGGAACAGGCCTGTGACCATCCGAACTGGGATATGGGACCAAAAATATCGGTGGATTCAGCTACTATGATGAACAAGGGGCTGGAATTGATCGAGGCCTGCTGGATGTTTGCTGTCGATCATACCGAAGTTGAAATTCTGCTGCATCGGCAAAGCATAGTACACTCCATGGTTGCGTATAATGATGGTTCGGTCATTGCGCAAATGGGCAATCCTGATATGCGAACGCCTATTGCCAATGCCCTTGCGTGGCCCGACCGGATGGAAAGTGGAGTTGAACCATTGAATTTTTTGCAGGTCAGTCACCTGGATTTCTCGCAGGTCGATGACAGGCGATACCCATGCCTTGCATTGGCGCGAGAGGCCTGGCATCAGGGTGGTACCAGCACGACGGTATTGAACGCTGCAAACGAGATTGCAGTTGAACATTTCCTGAACAGGCAGATAAAATTTACCGAGATTCCGAAAATGATTACCAGAGTCATGGAGCAGGCAGCAAGCTTACCCGCTGATGATCTGGACGTTATACTGGAAGCGGATTTGAATGCGCGTGAACTGGCACGCAAGCTTATTTAAATACGGAACTGAGCAATATGGACTTCCTTGGCATTATCTACAGTATTCTCGCCTTCATAGTGGCAATCGGCGTGCTGGTTACCGTGCACGAATTTGGTCATTTCTGGGTTGCTCGCAAGCTGGGCGTCAAGGTATTACGATTTTCGGTTGGTTTTGGCAAACCAATGTGGCTCAAAAAAGCCGGTGCCGATGAAACTGAATACGTGATTGCCACGATCCCCCTTGGTGGTTACGTCAAGATGCTGGATGAGCGCGAAGGCGACGTAGCGGAACACGAACTGGAGCGGGCTTTCAATCGAAAATCATTATGGCGTCGCTTTGCGATCGTGGCGGCTGGACCGGCATTTAACTTCCTGTTTGCCATTGTCGCCTACTACCTGATATTTCTGTCTGGTGTCAGCGGTTTCAAACCGGTTGTCGGGGAAATCAATAATCCGAGCCCTGCCTATACAGCTGGGATTCAGCAAGGTGACCTTATACTCTCGGTCAATGGGCTCAAAACCAGGACCTGGGAGCGAGCCCGATTCGCAATGCTGGAGGAATCGGTGAGTGCAGAGGAGCTTGTCCTGCAGGTACAGGATCAGGATTTACAAATTCGCGACAAGGTGATTGATATAAGCGACCTGGAGCTGCTTCAGGAAGAGCAGATCGATCTGATGCGGGACCTCGGCATGTCTACCTGGAGGCCCAGGGTTCCACCCATTATCGCTGAAGTGCTCCCCGATGGCGCTGCACAGCAGGCCGGTTTACGCGCCGAAGACAAAATCCTGGCGCTAGATAACATTAAGATCGAAAGCGCCCAGCAATGGGTTGATTTAATTCGTGATAATGCCGGCATCGAGATGGAGCTTAGGGTATTACGCGACGGCAGGGAACTTGAACTGAGATTGATGCCGCGAAGTCGTACCGAGGCCGGCGAAACCTATGGCTACATCGGCGTTCGCAACCGAATCGAAATACCCGAGTCGATCCGTCTCGAAATGATGGTGACCGAGCGCTACGGACCACTGGATGGGCTAACAGAAGCCCTGGACAAGACCTGGCGCATGACCTGGCTTACCCTTCGGGTACTGGGTAAGCTCGTGACCGGGGAGGCAAGCGTTAGAAACCTCAGTGGTCCGATCACGATTGCGCACTATGCCGGGCTCTCGGCGCGCATTGGACTGGAACCCTTTATGGGATTCCTCGCAATTATCAGCATTAGTCTCGGTGTTTTAAACCTGCTACCGGTGCCGATGCTGGACGGCGGTCACCTGTTTTACTATCTGGTTGAAGCAATAAAAGGCAGTCCCGTATCAGAGGCAACCGAGATTATCGGGCAAAAGATTGGCATTTTGCTGCTTTTTTGCCTGATGACCATCGCAATTTATAACGATTTGTTGCGCCTGGTAGAATAATTTTGAGAATTTCCATCTGGGTCGGTGCAGTGGCGCTGTGGACGATTTCCTGCTGGGCGCATGCTGACAGTTTTACGGTCGAAAGTATCGAGGTTATCGGTAACAAGAAGATTACCGTCGGTACGGTCCTTAGCTATCTTCCAGTCAATGTGGGTGAGGCCCTCGATACGGACAACACGCCCGAACTCATCCGTGAACTTTACTCTACCGGTTTTTTTGACGATATTGAATTGCTCAGAAGCGGTAATGCCCTGATCATCAAGGTGGTCGAGCGGCCGTCGATTGCCGAAGTTAATTTTGAAGGTAATGACGATATTGAAGACGAGGCACTGGAACAGGCACTGGACCAGGTGGGAATGTCCAAGGGCAGAATATTCAACGAAAACCAGCTCGAAAAACTTGAACTGGAGTTACAACAGATTTATTACTCGCTGGGTAAATATGCGGCCAGGATTGAGGCCAGCTGGCGTGTTCTGGATGAGAATCGCGTGGCTATTGATATCAGCATATCCGAAGGTCTGTCAGCAACTATAAGGTCGATTAATATCACCGGTAATCAAACCTACGACGAAGAAGAGTTACTCGATCTTTTCGAACTGGAACCATCCAGCGCCGGTATGTTCCCGTCCGACGAGTACTCCAGCACCAAGCTATCTGCCGACCTGGAGACTCTCAAATCATTCTACCTTGATCGGGGGTTTATCCAGTTTGACGTCATCTCTCAACAGGTTACCATCAGCCCGGACCGCAAGGACTTCAGCATTGCTATCAGTATTCGCGAGGGCGAGCAGTTCAAGCTTAGCAGACTCGAGGTTGGCGGAGAACTGGTGGTCGATGCCGCTGAATTATTGGCGCTAATAAATATTCGTGAGGGGGAGGTTTTTTCGCGTAAGAAAATTAACCAGGTAATCGAGACAATGCAAAAGCGCCTTGGTGAAGATGGTTATGCCTTCGCTAAAATCAGGGTCCGGAACGAAATTGACGAGGAGAATAAAACGGTTTCGCTGCAGTTTCTTGTTATACCGGGTAATAAAATGCGGGTTCGCTATGTCAATTTTTACGGTAACGAAAAAACCAAGGATCTCGTGTTGCGAAGAGAGATGCGCCAGTTCGAAGGAGAGATATATCAGCGCTCGAAAGTCGATCGTTCAAAGGTTCGCTTGCAGCGGTTGAACTACATTGCAACGGTTAATCTCAGCCTGCAAAAAGTTCCCGGTGTCGAGGACCAGGTTGATATCGAAGTGACAGTGGTTGAGCGATTTTCAGGCAACCTGTCACTCGGCGTCGGTTATTCCCAGGTGCAGGGCGTAATAGTGAATCTTGGTTTTAAACACGAGAATATTTTTGGCTCCGGTAACTCCGTTGACTTAACGTTTGATAACTCCGCCTCGACGGAGCGCTATGGTTTTAAATATGAGAATCCATATTACACAGCCAACGGGGTTAGTCGAGGTTTCAATTTCTCCTTTGCCGAAACAGATGCGTCAGAAAACAATACCAGTAATTATCTGCTCGATCGCATCAGTCTGTCAGTCGATTATGGTATTCCATTGTCCGAGTTTAATACACTCAGGTTCGAGGCCGGCGCACTGCAAACTCAAATCGAGACCAGCAGCGAATCGTCCGACGAGGTATTCGAATTTATTATTGCCAACAGTGACGAGTACGACGAATCAACACCTCGGTCCGAGATTGAAGACGAAACTTTCGATACCTTCTTCAGCACCGTTGGTTTGGCCAAGGATACTCGTAACCGAAGAGTCTTTGCTGATTCGGGACATCTCAACAGTGTCAGCCTGGAAGTTCAGACCGGGGATCTCGATTTCTATAAAGTGAGATACCGTCACCAAACGGCCTATAAGTTAAGCGAAACCTTCACCTTTTCTTTCAAGGGCAGAATAGGCTATGGTGAAGGCCTGGAGGATTACGACGACCTGCCGATCTATGAAAGGTTTTTCGCCGGTGGCCCGCGCTCCGTCAGGGGTTATGAACAAAACAGCCTGGGTCCACTGGACAGCACCGATGATCCTCTTGGTGGTAATTTCCAGGTTGTTACCTCAGCGGAAGTCCTGTTTCCTCTCGAGTATCTCGGCAGTTCAGAAACTTTCAGGCTTGGGGTATACTTCGACGCCGGGAATGTATTTGAAGATGTCGATGCTTACGAGTTGGACGAGTTAAGACAATCGGTCGGCCTGTCGGCCAAGTGGTTCTCGGTTATCGGACCGATCGAGTTCAGTTATGCGTTTCCGGTTAATGATGAATCTGGTGATGACACCAGAAACTTTCAATTCCTGCTGGGTGCAACATTTTAGAGAATACATTGAAGCGCTTCATCTACTCATTCTTAATATTGCCTGCTTTGCTGTTTTTTCAGCCGGTACCTGCACAGGAGCCGACCTACAAAATAGGTTTTGTAAACACGGCTCGCGTGCTCAAAGAAGCACCGCAGGCACGCCGGGTCGAAGAGCGCCTCAAGGCGGAATTCGAGCCTCGTGAAGCCCAGTTAAAACAAAAACGCCAGGAAATTCTTGCACTTGAAGACCAGTTGAAATCGGATAGCACGCTAAGTGCCAACGCTCGCCGAAAGCTCGAACGTGAAATCAGGCTCAAGGTGAGCCAGTTGAAATTCCTCGAGCAGGAATTTCGTGAAGATCAGAATTTGCGACGTAACGAAGAGATTCGCGAGTTGCAGCAGGTCATTTCCAAGGTTCTAAAAATGCAGGGCGATGATCAAAAGTTCGATCTGATACTGACCGAAGGGGTCAGCTATGTCTCTGACCGGATCGATATTACCGCAGATACCATCGAAATGTTGAAGCAGATTTCAGAATCCGGCGAAGAAGCGCAATAGATTCTTCAACGATCTGCACTGATACCACGCCAGGACCAATCGCCACCAGATCATGAGTCTAAACCTGCAACAACTGGCCAAGATCCTGGAACTCGAGTATCGCGGTGAAGCCGGATTGGAGATCAACGGTGTTGCTTCTCCAAAGTCGGCACAGCCCGGCGAATTGTGTTTTATTCAGGATCGAAAATTCCTGGATGAAATCAGCACCAGTCACTGCAGCGTTGTTATTCTGCCGGCAGCACTCGCAGCGAAGCTTGAAAGCAAGTCGTTGTTGCTTTCCGAGAATCCTCAATACAGCTTTGTACAGGCGATAAAGGCGCTTGAGATCGAATCGACACATGACGCTACCAACAATATTCATCCGAGCGCATTAATAGCCGATAGCGCCAGCCTGGGCAGTGGGGTAAAAATCGGTGCCCAGGTTGTAATCGAGGATGATGTTGAGGTGGGCGCAGGAACCTCGATCGGGGCCGGTTCAATAATTGAAGCTGGAGTGGTTGTCGGGAACCAGTGCCTTTTGCATAGTCGTGTTACGTTGGGTCGATCGGTAACCCTGGGAGATCGTTGCATATTGCACCCAGGGGTAGTAATTGGTTCTGATGGCTTTGGGCTGGTGATGCATGAGCAGCGATGGGAAAAGATACCGCAACTCGGGAGCGTTTATATCGGGGGTGATGTCGAAATAGGTGCCAACACAACCGTTGATCGAGGTGCATTGGACGATACGATTATCGAGCATGGGTGCAAGCTCGATAACCAGATCCAGGTAGCCCATAACGTGCATATCGGCGCACATACTGCGATTGCAGCCTGCGTCGGAATTGCCGGCAGTGCAATTATTGGCAGCCACTGTAAGATTTCAGGAGCCGCGGTCGTGTTGGGGCACCTCAGCGTGGCGGATAATGTGACGATCACCGCGATGTCTCTGGTGACAAAAGATATCCGTGAACCAGGCGTTTACTCATCGGGTACACCGTTACTGGAAAATAGCCTTTGGCACCGTTGCAACGCGCGCTACAAATCGCTGGAAAAACTGGCGCAAACCGTGACCAGGCTTGATAAAACAGGCAAGTAACTTAAGGGCAGGCTGGATTAACTGAGGAACTGATTTGGAATTTGATATTCACAAGGTGATGGAATTGTTGCCGCATCGTTATCCGTTCTTATTGGTGGACCGGGTTAGCGAATTCAAGCAGGGGAAAAGTTTGACGGCGATCAAGAATGTTACGATCAACGAACCCTTTTTCCAGGGGCATTTTCCGGGCCATCCTATTATGCCTGGAGTCTTGATACTCGAAGCGATGGCACAGGCAACCGGGTTGCTCGCTTTTTCGTCGATGGGGGACGCGCATAAATCCAAGCTTTACATGCTTGTCGGCATTGACAAGGCTCGATTCAGAGGTCAGGTCGTTCCGGGTGATCAACTGGTATTGAGTATTTCTCTAAGTCGCAATATGCGAGGTATCGGCATGTATCAGTGCCATGCAAGCGTAAACGGGGAGGTCGTTGCCGAGGCTGAAATGATGTGTTCTGCCCAGGACCGTAATCCATGATCCACGAAACCGCTATTGTCGACGCCAGCGCACGCATTGCGCAGGACGTTGAAATTGGCGCCTATAGTATAGTCGGAGCGGACGTGGAGATTGCATCGGGAACCGTAATCGGCCCCCACGTTGTAATTATGGGCCCGAGCAACATAGGACGGGATAACCGTATTTTCCAGTTTTCGTCGGTTGGGGAAGCGCCGCAGGATAAAAAATATCAGGGTGAACAAACCAGGCTGGAACTTGGCGATCGTAACGTAATCCGCGAATTCGTGACTCTCAACCGCGGCACCGATGAAGGTAACGGGGTAACATTGATCGGTAGCGATAACCTTTTTATGGCCTATAGCCATGTTGCGCATGATTGCGTCGTTGGTGACCACACTGTTTTTGCCAACGCTGCCTCGCTGTCCGGGCATGTTGAGGTAGGAGACTATGCGACTCTGGGGGGATTTACCTCGGTGCACCAGTTTACCCGGATCGGAAGCAAGGCTTTTTGTGGCCTTGGCTCGGTTGTTACCCAGGATATCCCACCTTTTTCTACCGCGGCCGGAAATCGTGCCAGGGTTGTCGGAATTAACAAAGAGGGACTAAAAAGAAAAGGTTTTTCCGAGAATTTAATACGCGCCTTGCATAAATCATTTCGTGAACTGTTAAAATCTAAAGGATCTAAGCAGCAGGCATTTGAGAATTTGCAGCCTCTATGTGATCAGTACCCAGAGGTTAAAGAATTCGTCGATTTTGTTAAAAATAGTAAGAGAGGAATAGCCAGTTAGTGAGTTTCTCGAAATAGTATAATATTTAAAAAACGAGAACATCTGTAGCAACGAAGAGCACAATCATGAAAGTACCACCCCGAGTTTTGGGTATTGTTTACGCGGTTTTCCTGTCCATTCTGGTAGGCCAGGCCCAGGCGTTTGAAATCTTGCATTTCATCGAGGCGAAGGAGCATATCCAGGCATTGAAAAATGCCTCAGGACTAAAACTCACCGATGATGGTATCGTTTACCTAACCAGCCAGGAAAACGGAACCATTTTAAAGATTGCCGACGGCAAGATTGAAGCTAACGGTTTAGTACCCTCGGCATTTTCAGATTTCGATCTAGGCGGAATAGGAGTATTGCCTGATGGTAACCTTGTCGTCGTTAACGAAGGCTCGAGTCAGGTTGCTATTCTCAATTCGGACTTGAGACTGATCACCCGGTTCTCCCGGTCCGGTAGCAGTCCGGGTGAACTCAAAGCTCCCGGGCCGATCACCGCATCGATCAATAGGAATATTTATGTCGGTGATGTAAAAAACAGGCAAATCAGCGTATTTAACGATCAGGGTCTGTACTTGCATAGTTTTGGCAAGCATGATTCCAGCGTTGGCGAGCTACTAAAACCAACCCACGTCAGCATCGACGCCGAGGAAAACGTATACGTCCTCGAAGGCACGGATCGCCTGTCTATATTCGATTTGTATGGAAAGCTGATATCGCGGATCAAGTTCAGCGAGCTAAAAGAACTTTTCGGCAATGTTCCAGAAATAAGCGCGATGACTACGGACCTGAATGGAAATCTGTATCTCGGCGACCGGGTAAGCAATCGAATATCGATTTTTGACTGGCGCAAAAAAAAGATGCTGGACGTATTTGGAGTATTCGGTCAAGAACGTAGGCAATACCGTGATATCAGCTATCTATCTGTCAATGCGCTTGGACAACTCGCGGTACTCGACAAAATAAATAACAAAGTTGAGGTATATCAGCTGGATCAAACCCGTTTCAAGGCCCCGCTTGCCAGGGACAGGATAAAGATTGGTGCCAGGACTCAGGCATCGTGTGCGGTGGTCAAGGCTTTTATCGACGACAAAATCCTGTGCATCAAGCCAAATAACCAGGGTATCGTTATTTTAGGATCCGATGGCACGGAACTGGGCAGGTTTGCCGAATTAGCCAAGAAACCTTCTTCAATCGATGTTGGTGATCAAACAGTCGCGGTACTCGACAGGGATTATTTGCATGCCTTTTATCACGACGGCAAACATGTATTTTCGATTGGACGGCGTGGATCAGCGGCTGGAGATTTTAAGCAACCAAGTCATGTTTTCATACATGGCGGTTTATATTACGTTGCCGACAGGGGTAACAATCGGGTGCAGGTATTTGCTGCCGATGGAAAATTTCTCGAAGAAATCAAATCCCGTCAAGGTGAAGAGAGTCTTTTCATCGAAATCGGACCGATCGTAGTCGATAGTAAGCAAAATCTTTATGTTGCCGATGGCGGTACCCTGGGCAAAATCTATGTGATCAGTAAGGATCGAAGAAAGATCGCGACGATCGATATCGATAGTGGACCGATCCACAAGATAAACAAGTTTTACGGACTGGATATTGACAAGCAGGATAGACTCTATGCGCTCGCCAGTACCGAATTCAATGATTTCTCGGTGATCGTTTACAAAGAATTGAAGCCTTACCAGGTATTTGGTGCCGGAGGTGAAAATGGAACCGCGGCGTATTTTAAGCAGGCAACTTCGGTATCGGTGGATTCGGGTGCCAAAAACAGTGTCTACGTATACGATTCCGAATTACAAACGAACACTCGCTTCGATTTACTCGAATATCCCGATGCTGCCTTTGGATTAAGGATCTCGGCAGATAATACGTTGATCAAGCTTAAATGGAGTAGCAGTAAATCACCGCTTATTGCCTGGTATGAAATCCAGGGTGCTAAGGATAGCAAAGGGCCATTTGAGGCGATTTCAAATAGTTACGATCTAAATCAAACACTTTGGGTTAGCTCGGCAGGAAGTTATAGCTGGTTCAGGGTTGTGTCAGTGAGTGCGCATGAAATTAGGGCATCGCCATCGGCACCCAAGGAAAATTCATTCCAGAGAATTGCCTCGCTTTACCTTGCAGGTAATTTTGACGAAGTTGTCAGACTCGCGGATCGTTTGTTGACAATTGCACCAGACAATGCCGATGCGCGAAACATACTTGGTTTGAGCCTTTACCAGATAAAGGACTATACGCGGGCGATTACCGAGTTCAAGCAACTGGAAGCAGTTGAATCCTACCGCGACAAGGCGATTCGTTATCAGGTACTGGCCTTATACAATCTCGAGCAGTACCTCGATGCCCGCGAATTAATCGAAGCTCTGTTGGAACGAAACCCACCCGATGTGGAACCCTATATGATTTGCACCCGGATAAGCCTTGAACTCGCTGATGCGATAGGCGCTGTCGGCTGTGCCGAAGATGGCCTGGCGTTACATCCGGGAAATGTCGAGCTGCGGTATTTGCTGGGTCGAGCCTATATCGACGCGGGTTTGGCCGACAAGGGCCGAACGGCTTATCAGACCATTGTTAGAACCAATCCGGATGAGCATGAAATACGACTCAGAATTGCAATGGATTTTTACAACCTTGGCAGCTATGAGGATTCCCTTACCCAATATGAGGCGATACTCAGCGTACAACCCAAATCTGGCCAGGCGGCTGTCGGCAAGGCGAACGCTTTACTCAAGCTGGATCGTGATCAGGAGGCCAAGGCGATTGCACTGAAACTGTCTGGGAAGCAGGATACCAAAGGCGATGGTCATTATCTGCTGGGTAAAATTGCGGCAAAACAGGGTAATCACAAGGAGGCGATATTACGCTTAACCCGTGCTGGTAATGACAAGCCAGATCTCACAGATGTCTGGGTATCGCTTGCACGGTCTTATTCAGAAATCAATCAGCTCCCGAAGGCAGTAAAGGCTCTCGCTAAGGGCATCGGGCATAATCCCGAAGCCTTCGAGTTATACCTGCTTGCTGGCAAAATAGAACTTGAACGCCAGCAATACCCGGACGCCAACGTCTACCTCAATAAAGCAGTAGTGCTGCAACCCAATTCGTTGTTGGCACAGAAGTTATATGCGCAGGGACTGTTTGCGACTCGCAATTATCGAACCGCTAGGATCCATGCTGAAGCCGTTGCGCGTATGTCGCCCGAGGACATTGATGTACTGATGCTGCAGGCTGATATCGCCAATCAACAGGGCAAGATCGTTTCGGCTATTGAATTTCTGAAAACGGCGATCAACCTCGATCCGGCATCACCTGAACTTCAATATCGCATCGGTCGAGTTTATCAGGATGCCAACTTGTTCGATGCATCGCGCGAACATCTTGAAAAGGCTGCGGTCATGCGGTCGTCGTGGGCAGAACCCCATGCTGCCCTGGGCAATCTCTATCGTAAACGGCGCTTGTTTGATGAGGCGGTCATGGCCTTCGAAAAAGCGGTCGCACTGGATCCGTCAGTAGAAAATCGAGCGATCCTGAACGTGGCTTTTGCCGAACGCAAGAAGTCACTCGAATTCGCCAACAATGCACCCCAGCTATTGTTGTCGGATTTGAATCTGCAAAGGTTGTTCTCGGCTGCCTATAAAAAATACCAGGATCAGCCAATCGGCAGCGTGAAACTGAAAAATGCTGGAGCTACCGACTATAAAAACCTGAAATTATCGTTTGAGATAAAGGAGTTTATGGATTTCCCATCTTCAGTCGATATTGCGACGATCAAGGGAAACGAAATCCAGGAGATCCCGATCAAAGCGACCTTCAACAATAAGATCCTTGAAGTGGACGAAGACACCGGTGTTCAGGTGGAAGTCAAACTTGTTTACTCGCAAGATGGTCAGAAAGACGAGATATCGCTGACTCAGCCGATGACGATATATGGAAAGAATGCGATTATCTGGGGTGATCCGGCTATGGTTGGTTCATTCGTAACGCCAAAGGATGACACTCTTAGAAATTATGTACGCCAGGTAGCAAATGCCTTTGAACCAGATCCGGGTCCACTAAACAACAAACTGGTCTCGGCGATGGCGTTTTTTAGCAGCCTGACGGCGGCAGGAACCAGTTACATTATCGATCCCAATACCCCTTTTGCCGATTTACGCGACGATCAAATTGACTATGTGCAATTTCCGCGCGAAACCCTGCACCTGAAGAGCGGCGATTGTGATGATTTATCGGTATTGCTCTCCGCAGGCCTTGAAAACCTCGGCGTTAAAACCGCATTGATCGAGATACCCGGGCATTTATTCCTGATGTTTGATACCGGCATTGCCGCGAGCGACTCAGGTTTAATCAGCCAGGATAGCAGTTTAATTGCTTTCAAGGATGACAGGGTGTGGATACCGCTGGAAGCGACCATGATCAATACCAATTTCATCGAGGCCTGGGCTGAGGGCGCGAACAAATACCAGGCGGCGCTGGCAGCGGGTGAGCTCAGTATCATTGATCTGGAACAAGCCTGGCAGGAATATAAACCGGTAACCCTGCGCAAGGCCAGCTATTCGATCAAAATGCCCGAAAAGAGGCGTACCGAAACCCTGGTAAAACAGGCGCGAAACGAATTATTGATAAAAAGCATCGATCGCCTGGTATTGCCTTACAAAACCATGGTGGCCAATGACCCCAGTAATATTAAGGCGCGCTTGCAGATCGCTATTCTTTATGCCCGTTATGGTCTATATAAAGATGCAGAGATAGCGTTTGAAGCGCTGGATGAGCTTGCACCGGACAATAGTGCGGTGAAGACCAACCAGGGTAACCTGTACTTCCTGCAGCAGGCGTATGACAAGGCGATTGAGAATTATTCGCGGGCGGCTGAACTGGACAGTGACGATGGTGGTATCTGGATCAACCTGGCAATGGCGCAGTACAAGGCTGGCGATTTAAAGCAGGCGAAAACCAGTTACGAGAGGGCGATTCAGTTGAACGCAGATCTGAAAAAAGAGTATGATGCGTTTAGTAAACTTCTGAGCCAATAGGAACTAAAATTGTGAAGAAAATTGTGACTATATTATTGTTTGTTGGCGTTTTTGCTTTCAACCTGCCAACTATCGCCCAGGCGGCGACTACGATTAACGAAACCAGCTCCCATAGCGTGTTCAAGGGTTTGTTTAAATCGGTATGGACCCATCTGAAGTCATATAATCCAACTCAAAAGCAGTCTGCCAAATCGACCCAGACCTACGTCGCGGGAATTCGGGGTGCAGAATCGACCGATACGCTATTGAAACCCTATTGGAAAGCTGATTTAACCCAGGACGAGCGTTTTCAGGCGGAACTGGAAGATTTCAGCCAGGCGCAGAATATGATGGACGAAGGTGAACTGGAATCGGCCGTGGAACTGTTTGACGGTTTTCTCAGCACCTATCGACAAAGCGCCATGCGCCCGAATGCCCTGTTTGGTAAGGGTATCAGCCTGGCCGGCCTGGGTCAGAAACAAAAGTCCCGGGCTATCATGCGGCAATTCATCGACGAAAACCCAAATCATCCGCTGCGCAAGGATGCCGGACAGGTTATCAAGCAACTGAATTGAACCGTACGGCCGGAAAGGGCTGCTAGCCAAAATCAGGGGATTTCCCCTATCATACCGGCGTGAATATTCTCGCCATCGATACTTCCACCGAGGCCTGCTCCGCCGCGTTGTTACGCGACGATGGCGTGATTTTTCACGAATTTGAAATTGCTCCGCGCCGGCACATGCGGCTGTTACCCGAAATGATGGACCGGGTGATCACCACGTCTGACCTGCAAAAGTCGATGCTTTCGCATTGTGCTTTCAGTAATGGCCCGGGCGCGTTTACCGGTATTCGTATTGCCGCCGCTCAGGCCCAGGGAATTGCGCTCGCGTTAAACATACCGCTGGTACCCGTTTCAACACTGGCGGTTCTGGCGCAGGTTTGCCTGGATCGAACCGACTACGATAGTACGCTGGTAGCGCTGGACGCGCGGATGCAGGAGTTATACTGGGCTGTTTATCATCGAGGCGGGGACGGTTGTGCCGAGCTCGTTGGAACGGAGCGGTTAAGCAGCTTAAGCGAGGTTGTAATCGATTCGGCAATCGAATTCGGTGGTGGACATGGCTGGCTCGACGCGTTACGCGATAGTGTCGTGTTTCCAGTTGATAGCGGATTATTGCCCGATGCGAGGTCACTACTCAAGCTTGCAAAACAAGCGATCGATCGGGGTCTCGTGGTTGATGCAGGCCGGATCAATATCAATTACCTTCGCAACCAGGTTGCCGAAAAAGCTCGACCTTGATGATGCATGAGCCGGTATTTCCCTATGGCCCGGTGGTTGCAAGCGCTGTTTTCAAATCCAGGCCCGGTGACTTCGAGGTAAGCGAGGAACTCGGATTCGAACCCGCAGGAGAGGGTGAGCACCTCTTCCTGCTGGTTGAAAAGAGTGGACTTAGCACGCGGGAACTGATTGACTGTATCGCGAGGGATTACTCGCTCGATCCAAAATTAATCGGATACAGTGGACTCAAGGATAAGCACGCGCTCACCCGTCAATGGCTAAGCTTGCATTTGCCGGGTAAAAGTCCGGCATGCGGGTTGATTGAAGGTAGCGGATACCAGGTTTTAAAACAGGCCCGACACACCCGCAAACTGCGCCCGGGAAGCCACAGCTACAACGCTTTCAAGGTACGATTACACGACGTCGTCGACTTTTCTGAACCAGCCCGTGAACAACTTGACGCAATCGCCGGGCGGGGATTTGCAAACTATTTTGGGACACAGCGATTTGGTCGCCGGCAGGACAACGTCAAACTGGCGCTCAACGAATTACCTCGCCGCAGGCTAAAACGGTCCCGCAGGAGCCTGCTGATATCGGCATTGCGCAGTTACCTGTTTAACCGGGTTCTGGCCCAGCGTATTCACCTCGGGCATTGGGATCTGCCGTTGAACGGAGATGTATTCATGTTGCGCGGAACGCACTCGATATTCACTGATACGCTCGATGATACACTGTTCGATAGATACCGGCTGCTGGATATTGCGTGTACCGGAAGCCTTTACGGCACTGGCCAAAACCTGTTGAGCGGAGAACCCCGTTCGATCGAGGCACGGGTTTATGCTGAATGTGAAGAAATCACGAGCTGTCTCGATCAGCAGGGCGCGAAATTACAGATGCGCGCCTTGCGTGCCGTGGTCGATAACTTCAGTTATGACTACGATGCCGGGAACCGATCGCTGCTATTACAGGCGGATCTACCGTCCGGATGCTATATGACCACGTTACTCGAACATTTCATCAAGGCCCGGGACGTCAGCTAGGCAATTTTCGATAAACACAGAACCAGCCTTCGGATTCGCGATCTTTGTAGTAACTGCCTATTTCACAACTGACCTGGTGCGCGGTACCTGCAGCCACCAGGGACTCCAGTTTCGATTCGAATCCCATCGACTCCCAGAGATCCTGGTGGATCGTGCAGGCCAGAATGCCGCCTGGTTTCAATATTCGAAATATTTCGTCGAGGGGTTCCGGACCCACGTGACCATGGGTAAAGGTCCCCGATGAAATGACCGCGTCATAGCTCGCGTCATCGCGTTCCAACTTGTGGTTGATATCACCAACCAGCAGCTCACGGTAGATGCCGCGTTCACCGGCGACACGCACCATGTCGGGCGAGAGATCGATGCCATCAAGGTTGGTATATCCTTTTTCTGCCAGATACACACAGGTTAAGCCGGTGCCGCAACCGACATCGAATACTTCCGAATCGGTATCGGGCAGGTTATCGCACAGTTGCCGGGCAATTTTCGTTGGCGATGTGTAGCCGAGCTCATCGAGCATCTGGTGATCATAGTCGGCGGCCCATTTCCGGTAGAACTCGACCATACTGGCCTCGTCATCCAGATGATAGGCGGCGTCGACGAATTCACTGGGTCCTTTAGGATCAGGCATGCTGCATGACTTTTAAAGACAGCTCAGAATAGTCTGCGCATCACTGATTTCGAATTGCTTGGGTGCTTCCACGTTCAACACTTCAACCACGTTGTCGTTGACTACCATTGCGTAGCGCTGTGAACGGAGTCCCATACCTGCTGCATCGAGGTCGAGTTCGAGGCCCACGGCGCGTGTAAAATGGGCACTGCCGTCTGCCAGCATCATGACGCAGTCATCGGCATTATGTTCTCTGCCCCAGGCATCCATGACAAAGGCGTCATTGACCGAGAGACACACAATCAGGTCGACGCCCTTAGCAAACAGCTCATCCGAGGCGACGACGTAACCCGGCAGATGGGATGCCGAGCAGGTTGGTGTGTATGCGCCGGGAAGTGCGAACAGAACCACTTTTTTACCGGCGCACAGCTCGCCGGTGTTAATTGTTTCGATGCCGCTGTCGGTCTTGTGCTGTACATCGACCGCGGGTAATCTGTCGCCCACCTGGATTGTCATATTCGACTCCTTTTTGATAAATTGTTGAACCGTGATACTACCTTGAAATCCGGTAATTCCCAACGATAATGGATGCCCTTATGCAGCAACCTGATCTGCTCAAACATCGTGGTCACTGGATCTTTGACCTGGACGGTACCCTGACCGTGAGCGCGCACGATTTTGACCACATACGCCGCGAACTGGGACTGGCACCGGAGACACCGATCCTAGAAGCCCTGCATGCCATGCCGGAAGGCGAGGCTGAACCGTTATGGGATTCCCTGAACGAGCTCGAGTTCTATTATGCGGGTAAGGCCTCCGTGATGCAGGGCGCCAGTGATTTGCTGGAGAAATTGCATGATAATGGTCGCCAGCTGGCAATCCTGACGCGCAATACCATGCCGGTCGTCAAGCAGACCTTGCAGGCCTGTAAGATCGATCACTTTTTTCCGCTGCATCACATTCTGGATCGCGACGCCTGCATGCCGAAACCGTCACCGGATGGCGTCAGGCAATTGCTGGATCTGTGGCAGGCCGAAGCGGACGATACTGTAATGGTCGGCGATTATCTGTATGATCTTGAAGCTGGCAAGGGCGCGGGTGTGGCGACGGTACACCTGGATACCCGCGGCGATGTAGACTGGTCTGAATTTACCGATATCCGGGTTGAAGAACTCGGTGAGCTGATAGAGTACCTATGAAAAATATAACAAGTCTGGTTGCGGTTGTGTTCACAGTGCTGGCGCTAGCGGGTTGCTCGGAAAAGGACTTGCGGCAGGCTTATGAAATCATTACCGATAGCACCGAAGACGTGCCGCTGACGAAAACCGAGGTCGCGGCTGCGCTCAAGGATTCGCTTTCACAGGGAATTTCGAAGGGCGCTCTTATTGCATCGGCCAGAGACGGTTATTATGGCAATCCGCGGCTAAAAATCGAGTTTCCCCCCGAAGTCAGCAAGGTGGAAGAGGCTCTGCGAAAAATCGGCCTGGGCAATGATGTCGATCGATTTGTCAAGCAGCTCAACCGTGGTGCGGAAAAAGCCGCGACCAAAGCCAAGCCGATATTTATAAAAGCGATAACTTCGATGACCATTCAAGATGCCTTCGAGATATTAAACGGTGCGGATGACGCGGCAACACAGTACCTGGTACGGACCACGGGTGGTGAGCTGCGCCGGCAATTTCTACCGATTGTCAGTGACACGCTGCAGCAGACCAAGGCAACTCGATACTACGGCGATATCGTTAACAAGTATAACCAGTTGCCACTGGTGGACGATGTGGATCCTGATCTTGAGTCTTATGCGACCGACCGGGCGATAGCGGGGCTTTTTGTGTTAATTGCGGACGAAGAAGGCAGGATTCGCGCCAATCCCGCGGCACGTACCACCGAGCTATTGCGGCGTGTTTTTGGCAGCCTGGATTAGCGCCGAATTTGCCATAACCGGTCGGTCTGCTCGATCCATGTTTACACTGGTGTCGCTATTCCTTGATCGCAATCGAACCGACGACAGGTTGCTCCAGTTTCAGGTAGTCGCCACAGTCCATGCGCAATATCTGTTCATGTGAACCCGCATTGAAACAGAGGTCGTCGACCTCGGTCACCATTTCATCGACAAATACCCGCACATCGTAAAGTGATCCAAACGGTGGCATGGCACCCACCTCGCAATCCGGGAAAAGTGATCTGAATTCATCCTCGGTGGCCAGTCGGGCCATGTTTGCTCCCGCAAGGCTCCTGAGTGCGGCAATATCGACGTGACGCGATGCCGAAACCACAGCCATGACTTTTTCACCATCGAGGTCGACGATGATCGTTTTGGCAAACTCGCGCCTGGGTATAAAAGTTGAAGCTGCCGTTTCGCGCGCTGTATAAGCAGGAGAGTGGTTAATACTGATATATTTAATTTTGTTGTCGTCGAGCTTTTGCTTCAATATTTGCGCAGGCATTGAATATAACCCCCCTTTTTAATTGATAAAGGCATAATGGCAAAAAACAATTCTAACAAACTGACCAGTATCAAAGTCGTTGGCTAAATCGACTACTGCAAGCAGCTGATCCGGCTAGCCCTCGACAGCTGTTTCCTGCTGCAGGAAACTTTGCATGGTTTCGCGCATTTTGAATTTTTGCAGTTTCCCGGTTACTGTCATTGGAAATTCATCAACAAAACGGATGTATTCTGGAATCTTGAAATGCGCGATTCTATCTTTACAGAAAGCGCGTATCTCGTCCTCGGTGGCGTTTTGCCCCGAATGCATTTGGACCCAGGCTGCGACCTGCTCTCCGAGACGTTCGTCGGGTACTCCGAATACCGCAACTTCGGCAATTTTCGGGTGGCTGAACAAAAAGTCTTCAATTTCTCGCGGGTAAATATTCTCACCACCACGGATGATCATCTCCTTGCGACGCCCGGTAATGCGAATGTATCCGTCTACGTCCATGGTGCCAAGGTCACCGGAGTATAACCAGCCCGCCGGATCGATGGCTTGAGCCGTTTTATCCGGTTCATCGTAATAGCCGCGCATGACGTGGTATCCGCGAAAACAGATCTCGCCGATCTCACCCAGCGCTACGGTAGCACCGGTCTTGGTATCGACGACCTTGACTTCCTGGTGGGGCAGGTTATGCCCGACAGTTTCGATACGCCGCTCAAAACTGTCGTCGCCCGTGGTCAGGTGGGTCAGGGGTGATGCCTCGGTTTCACCGTAACCGATCAGGATCCCACTGCAGTGCATCTCCTCGATCACGCGGGTCATCAGTTCGGGCGGGCAGGGCGCTCCCGCTATGATTCCGGTGCGTAAGCTGGAGAGATCGAATCTTTCGAATTCAGGGTGTTCGAGTATTTCGATAAACATGGTCGGTACACCATGGATTGCGCTGCAACGTTCAGAAGTAATTGCCTCAAGTACCCGTTTCGCGTCGAAATGCTCACTACCGATAACCACACAGGCGCCAACTGAAAAACACAGCAAGTTTGCGAGTACCATACCAAAGCAGTGGTAGAAAGGTACTGGAACAACAAGCCGATCGCGTTCATCGAGATACATCGATTGGGCGCTGAACCAGGCGTTATTGAGAATATTGTGATGCGTCAGCATTACCGCCTTGGGGAAGCCGGTGGTGCCGGAGGTGTACTGGATATTGATGACGTCATCCCGATCCAGCGCTGCACTCAGCTGCTGTAATTTCTCCTCGGAGAATGTTTCAGCGGCCAGGATCAGGTCCTGCCACGGGGTAAATCCGGGCGCGGGCGATTCCGTATTTTCGGCATTGGCGGGATCAAACAGGAACACACGTGAAAGATTCGGAAAGGTCTTTGAGTCGATTTCTGGCCCGGCATTCCTTATTTCGGGGATAAGTTCCAGTAGCATCGCGACATAGTCACTACTGCGGAAGCTAGGGATAACAAATAACCCCTGCAGCTTTGATTGTTGCAGTACATAGCTTAATTCCTGTAATCGATAGGCAGGATTGATATTGACCAGGATAACACCAATACGTGCCGTTGCCATTTGTACCAGCAGCCACTCGATATTATTCGTTGACCAGAGGCCGATGCGATCCCCCCGGCCGAAGCCGAGACTTGCCATTCCACGCGCCAGCCGGTCGACGGCTTCGCTGAGCTCCCGGTAATTCAGGCGACGTTGCTGTGGTAAAGAGACTACCGCTTCCCGGTCGGAAAAGCGCCCTACGATAGACAGGAAATGCTCGGCGATTGTCGTCCCGAGCAATGGATGCTCGCCACCACGGTGAAAGTAGCTTTTAGCGATTGCATTCATTTACTCTCTACACGAACCCAGTAATCATCAACGCGCGCCTGGATTTCCGCGATGCCCGGTTCGTCTCGCTTTGGTTCAAACAGGTGTCGAAAGCGTCCCTGTAGTTTAAGGTATTCATCGACGGATTTGCGTTGTTTCGGAATCTTGGTATGTCGCACTTTGCCATCGATATATTCCTTTAGCGGCCAGATGCCGGTCTGTACTGCGAGTCGCCCGATTTCCACGCTGAGTTCGGGATCGTAGTCCCAACCGGTAGGGCAGGGTGCCAGCGAGATCAACATTCGTGGACCCGACATGGTTTGGAGCCGTTCTATTTTTTTCGCCAGGTCGAGCGGTTCGGCGCCGATGACCGTGGCGACATAGGCTGGATTATGAGCTGCCCAGATAGCGAACAGGTCTTTCTTGTAGCCGGGGTAGCCATGAGATCCTTTGCTGGTCGAGGTCAGTGCGGCGTGCGGGGTGGCGGCGGAGTATTGCTGACCGGTGTTACCATAGCCTTCATTATCGTAACACAGGTAGATGAAATCGAGATTGCGGTCCATCGCGCCGGAGGTGGCAGACATTCCCATTCCATAAGCAGTACCATCGCCGGTGACTACAACCACTTCGACATTTTCGTCCGCGGACAACTTGTTCTTTTGCATCAGGATATCGAACGCATCACGGACGCCCTGGGCACCGGCCGGCGCTGATGCCATCGAAGTGTAAAGCCAGCCTCCGCGAAACGGTGTAAAGGGGTATACCGACAATAGTGTCATGCAACCAGCCGCGTTGACGAATACCGTGTTGTGACCAAGAATATCGTACATCGTGTGCAGGGTTTCGAGGCCGCCACAACCTGCGCACATCGGGGTGCCGGTCCCGAGCAGATGGGTGGAGGGCATATCCTTCATGCGGTGGAAGTGAACGGGTGATTGCTTGATCATAACAACACTCTCAGGTTTGATGAATTTCCGCGTGTTCCGCCTTCGCAATCGCCTGCAATTTGCGCATTTCGGTCATCTCGTTCGCGGTATAAAGCAGGCGTGGAGGCGGAGATTCACCGCGCTGATCTGATTTCCGCAACTCATCTGCGATTGCAAAGAACTCCTGTTGGCTGATATCGCGACCGCCGAGTCCGCCAATGTAGCTCGCCAGCAGGGGTGCATTCCTGGTACCGTAAAGCGCGGTCGCGAATTCACTGTGTAGTACACCTCCCATACCCATCGATATATTTTGATCGATGATGGCCACGGCAAGACAGCCCTGTAACTGTTGCCTGATCTGCAATTGCGGGAACGGACGAAACAGTCGCGGACGCAGCAAGCCGATCTTCCATCCAGCGCCGCGCAGGCTGTCAACTGCATCGCGTGCCTTGGTCGAGAATGATCCCACCAAAACAAACGCATATTCGGCGTCGTCCATCCGGTAGCAGTCGAGTATGTCGTGACGCCGTCCAAAAACTTCGGCGAATTCGTCCGCAATCTCGTCGTAAACTGTCAGGGCCTGTTGCACCGCCAGGTGGGCTTCGTAGCGAAAATATGAATAGGGTCCACCACCGAGCACGGCCATGGCCTGGCTCAACGGTGACTTCCCTTTGAATTGCAAGTTTTCCGGATCGTATTCCCCAACGAATGACTTCGCCTTCGACGCATCGGCCAGATCGACCGGTTCACGCGTAAAGGAAAGATAGAAGCCGTCAAGATTGACGATCGCGGGCATGCGCACGTCCGGATGTTCGGCCAGGCGGTAAGCAATCAGGATACTATCGACAATTTCCTGGCAAGTGGCGCAATGTATCTGCAGAAAGCCGCTATCGCGGGCAGCCATAATGTCATTATGGTCTGATTCGAGCGTAATCGGAGATGCCAGTCCGCGAGAGACATTGACCATGACAAACGGGGTACGCCAGCCCGCGACGGTATACACCATCTCCATGCCGTAGAGTAATCCCTGGCTAGACGTCGCGGTAAATGCGCGCACCCCCGTCGATGCCGCGCTGCCAGCCGCAGTAATCATCGAATGCTCGGATTCAAGTGTTACCAGCCTGGCATCCAGTTCACCCCGATCTATCCAAGCGGCCAGATCCTCGATAATTTCGGTCTGTGGTGTAATCGGGAATGCCGGGATGTAATCGACCTGTGCGAGTCGAGCTCCCCAGGCCGCGGCGCTGTTACCGGTTAACAGTTTACGTGTCATGTTGTCGCTCCGTTTTCCTGCTCGCGCGCAACGTGTTCTGCTATCGATTCGATCGCATGAGGCGGACATTGTGCGACGCAAACAAGGCAGCCCTTGCAATGGTCATAATCGATTTCGGGGTAACCGTCCGTGCGCACATTAATCGCACCATCAGGACAGTAAGTGCTGCAAATCCACGCACAACCGTTGCATTTTGGGTAATTAATAACCGGCCGCATGGTTCGCCACAGGCCGGTCCGAACCTGGACGCTGGTTGCGCCAGCATGTATGGCAAGATTAGAAATCTCGGCATTTTCAAAAGGAAAGTCGATCCAGTCAGGTTTGACGAAATCCTTGGCCGATGGCAGGCCGCTTTGTTCGACGAGACCCGCATGGCAGGTCATTTCATCAAAAACCCTGCCAGCGATATCGAGATTCTGGTCGATGACATCCTGATTCAGGTGACCAAGTTCTTCAGCGATCGCTGCCAGCAGGATTTTACAAGGTACGGCATTTGTCAGAGCAGCGGCCGCGGCGGCACAGCGGCTACCGATGTAGGGCAGTGCGGCACGATCCTCGACTTCTTCCTGTGCCGTGAGAATCAAGATCCGGGCATCGGTATTTAACCTTTGCTGCCAGGTTTCGACACTTTCACGGGTATTAATCAAGAGTACGGTATGTCTGTCCATGCCCTGGGTGACCCCGGCTGCGGGCATGCCGACCAAGGTGTCATCGGCAACGATCACCAGGTCCGGATGGCCGATTATGCCGCGCTCGTTGATGGTGGTTTTAGCGGCCCGCACATAGGCAAAAATCGGGGCGCCACGTCTTTCCGCGCCATAGCGTGGTGCATCTTGCACTTCGTAACCAGCGCTGAAGAATGCAGTGCCGAGAATTCGGCTTGCAGTCTTCATTCCCTGCCCACCGCGACCATGAAATCGAATACGGAACATGGTTTCTGGTCTCTTTAAAATATATGCCAGCGGCGATAACTCATTGCTTGCGCCACTCGCCGGCGTGCCATCGCTAAAGCCGCATCACGCGGCAGGATCTGTTCCCGGTTTGCGGTTTCCAGCACCTCGCGCGTATTACGACGCAGTTTCTCCTCGATTGCGGTGAACGCTGCTGCTTCACCGGCGCCCTGGTACTCGGTCGCGGCACAGATCACGCCACCTGCATTAGCAATGAAATCAGGTATATTTAAGACGCCCTTTTGATGCAGGATTTTTTCCGCCGCGTAGGTGATCGGTATGTTGGCACCCTGAGCTATCATCCTGGCGTTAAGCCGATCTACATTGCCCTCGTGAATGACATCGGGCCGGGCCGCCGGAATCCAGATTTCGCATTCGATATCGATAATCGCATCGCCATCCAGTTTCTCGCCCGCGTCGTGCTCGGTAACACTGCGGCCAGCAGCCTTTAAATCGATGAGGGCGTCAACATCGAGGCCGTCGGGATCGTGTATGGTGCCAGCAGTATCCGAAACGGCGACCACGATCGCGCCTTGCTTGCACAGAAATCTGGCCGCATGTTTGCCGACCGCGCCGAAACCCTGCACTACAGTGCGCGCCCCCTTGATGTCGAAGTCGCAGAACTCCCGTGCAACGTCGACCGCGTGACTCAACCCAAAACCGGTTGCCCCGATTTCATCGAGCGGGATACCACCAAGCTCACGGGGCAAGCCGACAACGCGGCCGATTTCGTCCTTGACCCAGCCCATGCATTCTTCATCGGTGCCCATGTCGGGCGCAAAAATATACTGTTCCACCTCTTGCAGTGCAGAGCAGAATCCTCGAATCAGGATTTCTTTTTGTACCCGTGGCATTTTCGGGTCACCGACCAGGACTGCTTTACCACCGCCGTGCTGCAGATCTGCCGCGGCATTCTTAAAAGTCATCGCGCGCGCCAGTCTTGCGCATTCCTCGGTGGTAGCGTCGACCGCCATGCGCACGCCACCGACCGAAGGCCCCCTGGCAACATTATCGACTACCAGTACACCTTTCAGGCCAGAACCGGGCTCATGCACATGGATTACTTTTAAGGGACCAAGATCGTCAGCCAGCTTAAAAATGTCGTTCATCTGCATTCTCTATTAAATCGCTTATATTCATTCTGTACGCAATATATTTAATAACGTTGACACCGATCAATGTTGCGAGCTTCGGCATCGCTAATAGTGGCTGAAATATAGTTTGATACCAAATAGGGGAATGCCATGGGAAGCGATTCAAAGGCACTTGCGAGCGAGGTAGTAGGTGCATTTCAGGCATTGCTGGAAAGCGATGCACGAGAAGTGATTGGTGAAGATCATTTTAAGGCGCTGCACGGGATGATACGGGAGGCGATCGCCGAGCAATCGGAAGCGATAATCGAGCGTCTGGAGCGTAATCTGAGTCAGATTAAGTCAGAGATGGTAGAAAGGCGCCCGCTCGAATTATAGACGGGTGACGGTCCGAACCTCATGAACCTATTCACAGCGCGACAGGACAAGAAACTTGTCTTCATCATCTGTCAGGTAAAGGTCTTTTCCCTCGTTCTTGAAATTGGCCTGGTATCGACGCGGATCGGCCTCCGTCCTGGCCAGGATCATCGTGTTTAAACTTTCAAGCTGCCATTTTCCGTAATCACGGTACAACCAGCCTGATTCCGCATTCTGCCAGCTTCCTCCATTACTGAAACGCCAGTAATGCGGGGATAGATTGGAAAGTGCGCTATGCCCGGCATCCTTGTTCGCTTGCGAAGTAAGGTCTCGATTGGTACACCAGTCACCGATCACATATTCCGGCTTCAACTGATCACCCGGCCCGGTATCAGGGGCCATAACAAGTGCCTGCTTGTTGGCACAGGCACCGACGAGCAGCCCAAGCGCGACGATGGCGATAATGTTTTTGATTTTCACGACAAAGCCACGGTTATAGCAGATTGGCGATTTTTAACTGCTGTTTGCTGATCGCATCGTAGGGTTCATTTCGGGTCCGGTCATGCACCTGCATGCGATAATGGACGAACGATTCCGCATCTTCATAGTGCATGAACGGATTGCCTTCGAGCTGGTCGGCGAGGGTCGAGGTTTTGGATACCGAGTAATTATGTCCAGGATGGATCAGCATATCCTGCGGCAGGCGTTCCTTCATGTTTTTGAGAGTGATGAACATGTCTTCCGGGCTACCACCGCTCATGTCACAGCGGCCGCAGCCAAATACAAACAGCGTGTCGCCGGTAATGATTTCATTGCCCAGCTGGTAGCAGGCGGAGCCTGGCGTATGTCCCGGTGTATGCAGGATCTTGATCGTGGTTTCGCCCAGCGTCAGTTCGTCGCCGCCATGGTGCAGGCTGGGCTTGTCCAGTTCGTGCTGCCAGAATTCGTACTCGGGCTTGAGCAAATGCACCTCGGCACTCGCGTGATTGAGCAGTTCCTCGATACCATTGATGTGATCATTGTGGCTATGGGTTAACAAAATATCGGTAATATTGAGATCATGCTGATTTGCCTTGGCGACGATCTTGCCGACTTCCCATGCGGGATCAACCACTGCACATCGACGGCTGGCAACATCCTCGACCAGGTAAACGAAATTTTCCATCGGGCCCAATTCCATCGCGTGCACTTTGAATCCAGGATCTGACATGATTTCCCTCCATTTTCGAAGCTTGCATTATACGCTTATGCTGGATTTTTGTGCGAATTCTAAAGACAATACCCACCTTTTTCGAGGCCCGGGATCCGCGGCCAGACGGCAACAGGAAAGACATGAGCAAAACAACGGTAAACAAAGTAGTGCTGGCCTATTCGGGCGGCCTGGATACCTCGGTTATTCTTAAATGGCTGGAAGACCAGTACGAGTGTGAGGTCGTTACCTTCACCGCGGATATCGGCCAGGGTGAAGAGCTTGAGCCGGCGCGCATCAAGGCGGAAAAGTACGGGGTCAAGGAAATCTACATCGAAGATCTGCAGGAAGAATTCGTGCGTGATTTCGTCTACCCGATGTTTCGCGCCAACACGGTCTATGAAGGCGAGTACCTGCTGGGTACCTCGATTGCACGTCCGCTGATTGCCAAGCGCCTGGTCGAGATTGCCGCCGAAACCGGTGCCGATGCGGTGTCGCACGGCGCCACCGGCAAGGGTAATGACCAGGTCCGGTTCGAGCTCGGTGCCTATGCTCTCAGCCCCGATATTCGCGTCATTGCACCCTGGCGTGAATGGGATTTGAATTCACGCGAGAGCCTGCTGGCCTATGCCGATGCGGCGGGGATCGCAATCGAAAAGAAACAGGGCGGCAGGTCCCCGTATTCAATGGATGCTAACCTGCTGCATATTTCCTACGAGGGTGGAGAGCTGGAAGATCCCTGGTACGAGGCGCGGGATGACATGTGGCAACGTTCGGTATCTCCGGAAAACGCGCCGGACAAACCGACCTACCTGGAGCTGGGTTTTGAAAATGGTGATATCGTGTCGATTGACGGGGAGCGTTTAACTCCTGCCCAGGCATTAACCCGTTTGAACCGGGAGGGTGGAGCACATGGTATCGGACGTCTGGATATCGTCGAAAACCGTTACGTCGGCATGAAGTCACGCGGCTGCTACGAAACGCCCGGAGGCAGTATCATGCTCAAGGCCCACCGCGGAATCGAGTCGATTACGCTTGATCGCGAGGTCGCGCATTTAAAGGATGAGCTAATGCCCAGGTATGCCCACCTGATTTACAACGGCTACTGGTGGAGTCCGGAGCGCAAGATGCTGCAACAGATGATTGATGCGTCTCAGCACACGGTAAACGGTGAAGTCAGGGTCAAGCTGTTCAAGGGTTCTGTCAACGTGGTCGGTCGTAAATCCGCAACCAACAGCCTGTTTGATGAAGCGATCGTAACCTTCGAAGACGACCGTGGCGCCTACGATCAAAAAGACGCCGAGGGCTTCATCAAGTTAAACGCGCTGCGGATGCGTATCGCCGGAAACAGATGAACCCGGCACTGCACCGGATACTGCTGGGTTGCCTGCTGCTTTGCAATCTTGTGGCCTGCTCGTCTTCGGACGACGAACAGGTTGCGAAGGACCAGAAATACTATTTCCTTGAATCCCTTAAGCAGGTTGAGGCGGGCGGCAGGCAGTTGCAGTCCTCTGCGCTGCAGCAGGCCGAACTCGAGCAGGCACTGGCGATGCTTGACCAGGGTTTGAAACTGGCGTTCCAGGTCGAACGCAAGTTTCTCGATGATCTGGACCTGCGCCTCGGGAAAAACTTTGAACGTTATTTCATCAAGGGTGTTGAAAATTACCGGGTCGGGATCGAAGCCGGCGACGAAGTACAGCAACGCCGGGGCCTGCAGTTACTGGCGCGGTGGGGCGAATTCTGGAATAGCGAGCGCCAGGCAATCGAGGCAAGGTTGAATCCCGGCTAGCATGACGAAACCGGTACGACTGATTGTTTGCGTCAACCGGCGTCTTGGCACTGGCCAGCGTTCTTGCGTGGGGAGTGGCAGCCTTGGCCTGATCCAGAGCATCGAGGCCATGATCGCTGACGAGGGTCTCGAGGTTCCGATTGTCCGGCGCGAATGCCTGGGCCGCTGTGAGCAGGGTCCGACCATGCGAATTGCCCCGGCAGGACCTTTTTTTACCGAGATTGACGAACCGAAGCTGCCACTTATCATTGCACAACTGAAAGCCTTCATCGAGGTTCAAGATGGATCAGGTTCGTAGCGTAACCGGCTTTGTGTCAGGTCGGGTGCAGGGCGTGGGTTTCCGTTACTTCGTGATGCGCCATGCACAGGCTGAAAACCTTGGCGGCTTCGTGCGCAACCTGGACGATGGTCGGGTCCAGTTTCTGCTGCAGGGCGAAGCCGGTGCGGTGGCTAAGGTAATCGAGAAGATACGGATCGGCCCAGCCCATGCGCGGGTAAGTGACCTGGTGGTCGAACACACGGATAAGACGCCGCTGACAAACGGTTTCGTTATTCGATAATTACCCGAAACCCGGCTGCCCTGTGCCCGGCACCAGATGGCCGGTTCTACTCATGTTGAAGACGGGCCTGCACGCTGGCGGACCCCTGTTCATCGACCTCGACAATAAAATCGATAGGACGGCAACAGACCTCGCAATCCTCGATATATTCCTGGTTTTCGATCGAACCATCGACGAGCAGGGTAATTTCCTCCCAGCAGTAGGGACACTGCGATGCCACCTCAATGATCTGGTTGATCATTCCTCGGGAAGAATACGCATGATGCGGCCACTATCGGTGGAGAAGTAAATCCAGCCTTCGGGACTGATAGCGAGGGCGCGGATGCGTTCGCCGAGATCTTCGAGTATCCGCTCCTCTTCGATGGCCTGACCTGATTCGGAGAGTTTTATCCGGTTCAAGTGCCGTAGCTTGAGCGCGCCCGTAAACAGGTCCCCGCGCCACTCCGGAAACGCATCCCCACGGTAAACAACCAGGCTGCCAGGCGCGATCGAAGGAATGTATACCTTTCGCGGCTGCTCCATGCCGGGCTTACTGGTGCCTTCGCCTACCGCAACCGGCCCCCAGTATTCCTTGCCGTGGCTGATAACAGGCCAACCATAATTACGAGCTTTTTCCACCAGATTGATTTCATCACCACCACGGGGTCCGTGCTCGATCTCCCATAAGCTCGAGGTCTGCGTATCAAAAACCAGTCCCTGGGGATTGCGATGACCGAAACTCCAGACTTCCGCACGCGTGCCCGGATTGGCAAAGAAGGGATTGTCGGCTGGAACACTGCCGTCGAGGTTCAGTCGCATGATCCCGCCAATATGATTGCTCAGGTCCTGGGCGAGGGGGCGCTTACCGCGGTCGCCAACGCCAAAGAATACGTGCCCGCTGTCGTCAAACGTGATGCGACTGCCGAAGTGCCTTCTGCTGTCAGTTGCAGAATCGGTGACCAGCAAATCCTGCCAGTCAACCAGGCGGTTTTGATCAAGACGTGCGCGTGCCAGCGTGGTCGCCGCTTCGCCTTTCGAAGGCTTACTGTAGGTAAAATATATCCAGCCATCGTCGACGTAATTGGGCCCGACCGCAACATCAAGCAGGCCTCCCTGGCCTTCGGCGACGACCTCGGGGGCACCCCCGATTTCGACGACGCCGAGTTTTTTGATATCAAGCAGGCGTACGCGGCCGGCGCGTTCGGTCACCAGGATCTGCTGTGGGGACAGGAAAGCCATTCCCCAGGGAACGCCCAGGCCATCAACCAGCTCTTCGACAAGAATTCCGGGATAGCCTTGCTCAATCTCGCGAGGCTGCTGCGCTGCCAGCGGTGCTGTCGCGATACAGGCGAGTACCAGCAACAGGCCGCGGTTAAATGATCGGGTAAATGTAAACATGACTTTACAGTACAAAAGCTGCACGCATAATACCAGAGCGACGTGAAAGCCTGAACTCCTCGCAATATGATGATGCCGATTGCCGATGCAAATAAATGAGTCACCTGTAACCTCCGACCTGGTGCTGATCGGGGGAGGGCACAGCCATTTGTTCGTGCTCAAGCACCTGGCGATGAATCCACAGCCCGGGTTACGCATTACCCTGGTGACGCGTGATCTGCACACGCCTTACTCGGGCATGTTGCCGGGATTTATCGCCGGACACTACCAGTTCGACGAGGTGCACATCGATCTGTTACCGCTGGCAAGATTCGCCGGCGCGCGCGTTATTCATGCCGAGGTAACCGCTATCGATGCCGACTGCAAGCAAGTGGCGATTGCGGGACGTCCGCCCCTCGAATATGACATATTGTCGATCAACACCGGCTCCACGCCCACCAGCCCCCTCGGTGAAGATCTGGAGGACGACCAGTTTGCCGTGAAGCCGGTCGATCGATTTCTTGAATCCTGGCATCGACTCGAGCAACGACTGCTGGCAAGTGACAGGGATCTGCAGCTGGCTGTGATCGGCGGCGGCGCGGGTGGCGTCGAGTTAGCCCTGTCATTACAGTATCGTGCAGCGCAGGTGACGCAGTCCCGGGCAGGGCTTCAGCTGTCCATCGTTACCGATCGCGACCGGTTACTGCCAGGTCACAATCCGCGGGTGCGGGAACTGTTTACGGCAATTCTGCAGGCACGTTCGATCCAGGTGTACTACCAGCATTCGGTAACGCATTTTCACGAACGCTGCCTGCAAGGAAACTTCAGTACCCCGATCGTTGCCGATGTGGCGATCTGGGCGACGCACGCAAGCCCCGCTACCTGGTTGAGCGATTCTGGCCTGGAATGCGACGAGCGCGGTTTTATCGCGGTCAATCCCTGTCTGCAGAGCCTCTCGCATGAAGATGTCTTCGCTGCTGGCGACGTGGCCTCGGTCGCCGACTACCCAAGGCCGAAATCTGGCGTGTTTGCCGTTCGCCAGAGCGTCCCGCTGGCGCACAACCTGGTTCTCAGACACCAGCGACGGCCCCTCAAACCATTCAGACCACAAGCCCAGTACCTGTCCCTAATTTCAACTGGGGATCGTTTCGCGGTGGCCAGTCGCGGTTCCTGGGCATTTAGCGGCAAGTGGTGCTGGTGGCTCAAGGACCGTATCGATCGTCAGTTTATCCGACGCTTTAGCGAGCTACCCGATATGCCTGGGAGCGACGAAGCCAGCGCGGAAATCGCGCCGATGCGCTGCGGTGGCTGCGGCTCCAAGGTCGGCAGTGAGATTCTGCAGCAGGTGCTTGATAAGATAAGCCGTAAATATGAAACCGGGTTCGCTGACGGCCTCCAACATCCCGATGACGCCGCACTGATAAAAGTTCCACAGGGACAGGAACTGGTTCAGTCAATCGATCATTTTCGCAGCTTCATAGATGATCCCTATCTGTTCGGTAGAATAGCAGCCAACCACGCCCTCGGGGATCTGCACGCCATGGGTGTGAATGCAGACAGCGCCCTGGTGATTGCAAATGTTGTCTACGGCAGCGAGGCCAAGCAATCCCAGGACCTGTACCAGTTGATGTCGGGTGTCGCAGAAACCCTGCAGCAAAACAACACGCGCCTGGCTGGTGGCCATAGTGGCGAGGCCAGCCAGATGAGCTGCGGTCTCAGCGTTAACGGTTTTGCGAGGCCCGAGGACTTGCTCCTGAAATCGGGTATGCGGCCCGGCGATCAACTGATTTTAACCAAGCCGCTCGGGAGTGGCATATTGTTCGCAGCAGATATGCGCGGCAAAGCCCGGGGTAGCTGGGTCGATGTCGCCATCGAGCAGTTACTGGTTTCCAGCCGGGATGCAGCCAGTTGCCTGCGACAGTTTCGGGCAAGCGCCTGTACCGATGTTACCGGTTTCGGCTTTGCCGGACACCTGTTCGAACTGGCGCGCAACTCGACTTGTGCAGTCGAGATATACATCGATCGGATACCGCTGCTTCCCGGTGCAGCGAATCTCGCGCGTCATGGTATCGCCAGTTCACTGCAGCCACAGAACATCCGGATTCGACACAGTATCCGGGACAGCGCCAATCTCGCCGCACACGCCAGTTATCCGGTGCTATATGACCCGCAAACTGCGGGGGGGCTGCTCGCAAGTGTTGCCGGAGCGCAGGCAGATGAATGCTTAATGCAGCTTAAAAACCAGGGTTATAACCATGCTGAGGTTGTTGGACGTGTGATCGAAAGAACCGAATCGAACTCTATTCTCAACCTGGTCAATTCCTGAGTTCTAGCAATCCCGACTCCAGGATAACCTGCGCGCAGGAAGCCTCGCCATGTGGCGCCATCAAGTGGGCGCCCGCGCAGCCCTCGATTTCAGAGAAACCCTGCAGCAGCTCGGCACAGATAGCGCGTCCCTCGGTTTTTTGATCATCGGCACCCTCGAGACGCTCGATGATTGCATCCGGAACATGCACGCCGAACAGGTTGTCGTTCATCCAGCGCGCCGACCTGGCCGATGCCAATGGACCGATGCCGATCAGGAAATGCGCCTGCTCGGTAAATCCGCCATCCACCAGGGCCCGGCAATAACGCTTGACCTTGTCGAGTTCAAAACAATACTGGGTCTGAAAAAACTGGGTACCGTTATCGATCTTGGCCTGCAGCCTTGCAGCGGGCCAGTTTTCGCCCGGCTCTGCCGGCATCTCCGCGGCCCCGAGAAAAATAGCAGGTGCGGGATCGATTTCACGTCCCGACGGATAGGTACCGGAATCGCGCATATCACGCATCTGGCGCATCAGTTCGCCGCTGTCAATCTCGAATACCTCGGCGGCCTCGGGCTGGTCTCCGGCCGACATCTTGTCGCCGGTCAGGCATAAGAAGTTGTGTATTCCAAGGGCTGCAGCGCCCAGAACATCACCCTGCAAAGCGAGACGGTTGCGATCGCGTGTGGTTTGTTGAAGTACCGGTTCGATACCTTCGCGCGCCATAATCGCTGCCGCCGCCAACGCGGACATATGTACCCGGGCACTGGCGCCATCCGTCACGTTTACCGCGTCTGCCAGATCTTTGAGACATTTCACGCGATCGAGAACTAACTGCGCTGAGGCAGAATCCGGAGGTGAGGTTTCTGCGGTCATCGCGAACTGGCCGTCGGCCAATACCTGGGCCAGTTTACTCGGGACTGTTTCTGTCATAACGCTTATTCCGGGGAGATGATGGGTTAACGGGTTATATTTTCGGGTTTGGCGTGCTTGAGTGCGTCCGCGATCAGGTAGGCCAGTTCCAGTACCTGGTCAGCGTTTAACCTCGGATCGCAACTGGTCAGATAACGGGTCGCCAGGTCGGAGTCGGAGATCTGGTAGGCACCACCTGTGCACTCGGTAACATGTTCACCAGTCATTTCAAGATGAATACCGCCCGGGTAACTGCCCTCGGCCTGATGCACCTCGAAAAACTGATTGAGTTCGCGCAGAATATCGTCGAATTGCCGCGTTTTGAATCCGGAGGCTGATTTTACCGTATTGCCATGCATTGGATCCGAAGACCAGACCACCTCGAGCCCTTCTTTTTGTACAGCGCGAATCAGGCCCGGAAGCAACTCGGGTAACCTGTCTGCACCCATGCGCGTTATCAGGGTCAATCGACCGGGTTCGTTGTCCGGGTTAAGCGCATCGATAAGACGTAGCAGGTCGTCGGATTTCGTTGCTGGACCGATCTTGACACCGACCGGATTCTCGATCTGCCTAAAGAATGCGACATGCGCATGATCGAGTTGGCGCGTGCGCTCGCCGATCCAGACAAAATGTGCCGAGCAGTTATAACATCTGCCGGTGAACGAATCGATGCGCGACAAAGCCTCTTCGTAGTTCAGCAGCAGTGCCTCGTGTGACGTGTATAACTGGGTTTCACGAATCAGAGGAGAAGTTTGCGAGGTTATCCCGCACACCTCCATGAAACCGAGCGCGTCCTCGATACGCTCCGACATCTTTTGATAGCGATCCTTGCTGGGGCTGGCTTCGACAAAACTCAGGTTCCAGCGATGTACCTGGTGCAGATCGGCAAATCCGCCCTGGGCAAAAGCACGCAGCAGGTTTAGCGTCGATGCGCTCTGGTTATAGGCGCGCAGCATACGTTCAGGATCCGGAATCCGGGCTTTGGGGTCAGCATCGGGTGCATTGATAATATCGCCTCGAAAACTGGGTAAGGAGTGACCGTCGATCTCCTCAAAATCGGCCGAACGTGGCTTGGCGAACTGGCCTGCCATCCGTGCGATTTTGGTGACCGGCCGTCGACCGCCAAAAGTCAGGACCACGGCCATCTGCAATAACACCTTGAAGGTATCCCGTATTTTATTGGCGCTAAATTCGGTGAAGGATTCAGCACAGTCTCCCGCCTGAAGAACAAATCCTTTGCCCGCGGCAACGCTGGCGAGGCTTTGTTTGAGGTCGCGAATTTCCTGCGCAAATACCAGCGGTGGCAGCGCGCGCAACTGGTTTTCCACGTCCTCTAAACGGGCCTGATTTGGATAGTCGGGTTGCTGCGAAATCGGAAAATCCCGCCAGCTTGCAGGCGCGGTATGACCCTTCATTTTGTCATTTTTCGGCATCTAAATTAGTGGCCTGGCAAAAACACCTGAAAATGCCTGAATTTAGTGAAAAAGGCTAGTAAAAACAGTGGATTTCGTGGCTCCTGGCGTTTCCTGGTCACATGCATACCCTGAAAAATGGTGTTAGTATTGGCCGAAGTGTTCGGAATAAAAAAATATGACCTGACGCATATAAATCCAGATAAATTCGGAGAGAGTTCGTAATGAAAAAATTAATAATTGCATCAACCCTGCTGGCTTTGTCAGCATCAGTTGTTGCTGAGGATGTCAAGGTCGGGGTAATTCTCGGCTTTACCGGGCCGATTGAATCGCTTACGCCCGGAATGGCTGCGGGTGCGGAACTCGCACTTTCAGAAGCCTCCAAATCGGGTAGTTTTCTCGGTGGTAAAACGATTGTCAGTGTACGTGGTGATTCGACCTGTATCGATGCCGCTGCCGCATCGTCTGTCGCCGAGCGTTTAATAACTGCTGATGGCGTAGCGGCGATTATGGGTGCCGATTGTTCGGGTGTCACCACTGCGATCGCCAATAATGTCGCGGTGCCAAATGGTGTTGTGATGGTTTCACCGTCGGCAACATCGCCGGCCTTGTCGACCATCGACGACAAGGGCTATTTCCATCGTACCGCACCCTCTGATGCACGTCAGGGTCAGGTACTGGCATCCGTTTTACAAAGCCGGGGTATCGATGAAGTGGCCGTCACCTATACCAATAATGATTATGGCAAGGGCCTCTCCGACTCCTTTACTGCGGCTTTCAAGGCGCTGGGTGGCAAGGTTTCAATCAGTGCCGCGCATGAAGATGGCAAGGCTGATTACTCGGCCGAAGTCGGTGCCCTGTCTGCCTCGGGTTCAAAGCATCTTGCGGTTTTTGGATATGTTGACCAGGGCGGCAAAGGGATTATCCAGGCTGCAGTCGATGCCGACGCGTTCGACAGTTTCGTCATGGCTGACGGCATGGTGGGTGATTCATTGATTGCCGCTATCGGATCGGCGCTCGACGGGTCGATCGCAACCTTGCCAGGCGGCGCATCCGGCGCTGATGCCTTCATGACTTATGCCGAATCCAAAGGGATTACCGCCGATGGTCCTTTCGTTCCGGAATCCTACGATGCTGCCGCGCTGCTGGTGCTGGCCATGCAGGCTGCGGGCTCCCCGGATCGAGCAGCATTACAGTCCAAAATGATGATGGTTGCCAATTCACCGGGTAAGAAAATTGGTCCGGGGGAACTTGACAAGGCATTGAAGATTATTGCCGCGGGCGGTGATGTCGATTACCAGGGCGCAACCAACGTTGAGTTCAACGATGTGGGAGAGGTATTTGGATCCTACAAGGAGCTGGAAATCGGTAACGGCAAGTGGAATACCATTAAAATCCATTAAGTTCGGCTCGATTCGATCTGAAGCCCGGCCCGGTTTTCGTGGCCGGGCTTTTTTATGCCCCCTGTTTTCTGATGGTCTCGGGCAGAATGCCGCCGGGGCTGAATCGCAGTACCAGTAGCAGCACCAGGCCCATGAAGAACAGCCGCATGTGCTGGGCATTTTCGATCAGGTGAACGCGAATGGCATTGCCTTCATCGAGCCAGCTGGTGCCGAACTCCATTATCCATACCCCGATTGGTTCGGCTTCTATCCAGACCAGCCAGATTAAAAATCCGCCGAGGACTGAACCCATGTTATTGCCCGAGCCGCCGACGATAACCATGACCCAGATCAGGAAGGTATAGCGCAGCGGTTGATAGGAAGTCGGTGTGAACTGTCCGTCCAGCGTGGTCAGCATCGCGCCCGCGATTCCGATGACCGCGGAACCGATTACGAAAATCTCAAGATGCCGCCGGGTGACATCCTTGCCCATGGCCCCGGCTGCAGTTTCATTATCGCGGATTGCCCGCATCATTCGTCCCCAGGGCGAATGGAGTGCCTTGACGCTGAGCAGCAGGATGATGATCAGTACACCGGCAAACAGCCCGGTGTAACAGAGCTTGACGAAGATGCTTGATCCGTCGATGACAAACTGTTTAAGCGCCTGTTGTTGATCTGCTTCGGCTAGAACCTCGAGCGAACCGCGATGCCACCAGCTGATCATTTCGATAAACCAGGGAGCGGTTTGCAGGTCGATCTCGTAAGGTACCGGCCGCGTTAAACCGGTTACATTTTTAACCCCGCGGGTAAGCCAGTCTTCATTTTTCAAAACGGCAAGAATAATCTCGGAAATACCAAGCGTGGCGATGGCGAGGTAATCGGCGCGCAAGCCCAGCGCTACCTTACCGATACACCAGGCAATTCCAGCCGCAACGAGACCACCAAATATCCAGGAAAAAATTATGGGTAATCCCATGCCGCCAAGAAATCCTGTCTTGGCGGGCTCGATCGATTCGATCGCGGAAACCGCGGGGTCGAGGAACAGGCGGGTCAGCGCGAGGCCGGCGACAATGACCACCGTCAAGGCCAGGCCACGACGCCGACCAGCTGCGAGTTTGCGAAAACACAGGATCGATAACGCAATGGTCGCGGCAAAACAAAGTGCGGCGACTAACAACCGGCTCCAGCTCGCTTGCCACGCTTCGGCGATGGGAGCCTGGGAAACCAGTACAGCGCTCATACCGCCCAGTGCCGCAAATCCCATTACGCCGACGTTGAGTAGTCCTGCATATCCCCATTGCATGTTGACGCCGAGCGCCATCAGTGCCGATATCAGGCATAGATTGAGGATTCCTAGCGACACATTCCAGGACTGCACCACACCGATGATGATCAGTAACACCGCGACCAGGGCAAAGGCGAGCTGGGTTTTTCGCGAATTACTCATAACACCTTGCCCCTGAGTATGCCGGTCGGTCTTACCAGTAGCACCAGCACCAGGATGACAAATGATACCGCGAACTTGTAATCGGTCGACAGCAGTTGCAAAAGGCCGTCTGGTTCGAGGCTTTGCGGTAACAGGTAGATGAAAACCTTCTTGTAGGCATAGGTGACAATGACTTCGGAGAATGCGATCACGTAACCACCGACAATGGCGCCGATCGGATTGCCGATACCACCAACGATTGCGGCCGCGAACATGGGAAGCAATAGCTGCAGGTAGGTGAACGGTTTGAAGCTTTTGTCGAGACCGTAGAGCGTGCCCGCGATAGTTGCGAGGATGGCGGTAATGATCCACGTCACCATTACAACCCTGTCGGGATCGACACCCGATAACAGCGCCAGGTCCTCGTTATCGGAAAAAGCACGCATCGCCTTACCGGTGCGGGTTTTTTGTAAAAACCAGAATAACAGGGCGACCAGGATAATGGCGATCACGATCGTCAGTCCTTGCGAGACTTTGATACTGAGCCCCTCGCTTAAACCAGTCATGGATTTGAAGTCGCGGGCACGCACGATAAATCTCTCGCCGTCGAGAAAACGCTGGTCGTTGGGCCCGATGACGAAGCGCACGATACCGTTGGTCATGAACATGACACCCATCGAAGCGATCATGAAGGTTACCGGCACGGCCTTGTTATGCCGGTAGTAACGGTAGACGGTTTTGTCAGTGGCCACGAGCAACAGGATGGTCGCCACGATGCCGATCGGCAGTGCCAGCAGGGCGGTCGGCAGGGGCCCGAGGTTGATACCTTGCGCCTGCAGCCACCAGGTCACCAGGATTGTAATCATGGTGCCGAAAGCCATGGTATCGCCGTGGGCGAAGTTGGCAAAACGCAGGATGCCGAACACCAGTGTAATACCAAGTGCACCGAGCGCGAGTTGCGAACCGTATGACAGTCCCGGGATTATGACAAAGTTGAGTAACAGGACCACCGCGCTGGCAAAATCGGTAACGGCTTCCATTTAACCCCCGAGGAAGGAGCGTCGCACTTCCGGATCGGCGAGCAACGCCGCACCGGTATCGGTATGGCGATTCTCGCCGATCACCATTACAAACCCGCGATCGGCGATATGCAGTGCCTGGCGAGCGTTTTGCTCAACCATGAGAATCGCGACACCGGTTTGTCGCACTTCGAGAATGCGATCGAACAACTCGTCCATGACGATTGGTGAGACCCCGGCAGTGGGTTCATCGAGCATCAGTACTTCGGGCTGTGACATCAGCGCACGCCCGACTGCAACCTGCTGGCGTTGTCCGCCGGAGAGCTCGCCGGCAAGTTGATCTTTTTTATCCCCCAGGATCGGGAACAACGCGTAAATTTGTTCGAGTGTTTCACTGATATCGTCATTACGCAGAAATGCACCCATTTCGAGATTTTCGAGTACGGTCATGCTAGTAAATACGTTGCTTATCTGCGGGACGAAAGCAATTCCCTCGGCGATGCGATCCTGCGGTGACAGCCGCGATATGTCTTTGCCGCGAAACTTTATTTCACCCTGTTTCAGGTCGAGCATGCCGAGCAGGGCACGCATGGCGGTCGACTTTCCGGCGCCATTAGGACCGACGATGACCGCGATTTCACCCTCGTTGACATCGATGCTGCAGCCCTTGAGAATATCCGCCCCGCCATAACCGCCAACCATGTTTTCTCCGCTGAGAAAACTCACGCGATCGCTCCCTTGTTTTTCAAACCGCGCCCGAGATAGGCCTCGATGACCTCCTCGTTATTTTTTACCTCGTCAGCCGTACCCTGCGCCAGCACCGCACCCTCGGCCATGCAGATCACCGGCTCACAAAGACGCGAGATGAAGTCCATGTCATGCTCGATCATGCAGAAGGTGTAATTCTTTTCGCGGTTTAGCTTGATAATCGCATCGCCGATCTCGCGCAACAGGGTTCGATTCACGCCGGCACCGACCTCGTCCAGAAAAACCACCTTGGCATCAACCATCATGGTTCGACCGAGTTCAAGCAGTTTCTTTTGTCCCCCGGATAGATTGCCGGCAATTTCGTCGGCGATGTGACCGAGGTTCAGAAATTCGATCACCTCCATCGCGCGTTCATTGATGCGCTGTTCTTCGCGATCGACCTGCCGGCGTCGAAACCATGCATTAACCAGGTTTTCCCCGGATTGATGCGCCGGCACCATCATCAGGTTTTCGACTACCGACAACCTTGTAAATTCTTGTGCTATCTGGAAAGTGCGCAGCAGACCCTTGTTGAACAGTTGATGTGGCTTGAGACCGGTAATTTCTTCATCATCGAGATAAATTCGACCTGCGCTCGGCTCGTAGAGCCCGGCTATGGTATTGAACAGCGTCGTCTTGCCAGCTCCGTTGGGGCCGATCAGGCCGGTGATCGAACCCTCGGCAATCTCTATCGAGACATGATCGACCGCTTTCAAGCCACCAAAGTGCTTGCAAACATTTTCAATCCGAATCATCGAACAAGGTAAACTAACATGGTAATCACAGTAACAAACTAATTATTGTCCGGTTGCACTGCATGTTAGCGAATTCGATTTATGAACGCGAAATATAATCGATCGACCCTGAAGACGCGCATATGATGCCTTTGATCAGGTAGCCCGTAGCCGGAATGGTGTGTAAGCTTGGTAGTTGAGCGGATAAAACCAGCCATGAACGAGAATCTGTTTGATATCGATATTTCGCGCGAAATTTGGGAAACGCGTTATCGCTATGTCCGTGACGGATTAGCGCTAGATAAATCGCTACAGGCAAGCTGGCATCGGGTAGCCGGGGCACTGGCCGCGGTGGAAGATCAGGACCGGGAACTCTGGCGCGAGCGTTTTTTTTCAGTTCTTAATGATTTCCACTTTCTACCTGGCGGACGGATCCTCGCCGGGGCCGGCACCGATTTCGATGTCACGCTGTTTAACTGTTTCGTCATGGGGCATATCGAAGATTCAATGGAGGGCATCTTCGGCGGGCTGAAAGAAGCGGCCGTGACCATGCAGCAGGGTGGTGGTGTAGGCTTCGATTTCTCGACCTTGCGGCCGGCCGGTACGGTGGCTCATCGGGTCGGCAGTATGGCATCGGGTCCGGTATCTTTTATGCGGATCTGGGATAGCATGTGCGCCACCCTGATATCCTCGGCCTCACGACGCGGTGCGATGATGGCCACGCTGCGTTGCGATCACCCGGATATCGAAACCTTTATCGACGCCAAGCGTGATCCGCACGAACTGCGTAATTTCAACCTGTCAATCCTGGTCAGCGATGAATTCATGCAGGCCCTGGCGAATGATGATCCCTGGCCTCTGGTATTTCCGCACGCTGTGATCGCTGATCAGCCAGGCCCGGATGACGGGGAGATCGTCCACCGAAGCTGGTCCGGCATGGACAAGGTCGTTCCCTGCCGGGTCGTGAAACGAGTTTCCGCCCGCATGTTGTGGGAGCGAATCATGCAGGCTAACTATGACATGGCGGAACCCGGCGTACTGTTTATCGACCGCATTAACCAATTGAACAACCTCAACTACCGGGAAGACATCAGTGCCACCAATCCCTGTGGTGAAATTCCGCTCCCGGCCTATGGCGCCTGCGACCTCGGCTCGATCAACCTGGCTCGTTTCGTGCGGCAGCCTTTCACGTCAAATGCAAGGTTGGACTTCGATGCCCTTGAAGCAACGGTTGCCATCGCCGTGCGCATGCTGGATAACGTTATCGATCTATCCCGTTTTCCGCTCAATGCACAGGCTGAGCAGGCAAGGGGCTCACGGCGTATTGGCCTGGGCGTTACCGGCCTGGCCGACATGCTGATAATGCTGGGGCTGCACTACGCAGACGAATCTGCCCGCAAGCTCGCGGCGAAAGTCATGCGGCAGATCTGCGTTAACGCCTATCGCGAGTCGGCAGCACTGGCCCGGGAAAAAGGTGCTTTTCCGTTTTTCGAACGCGATGCCTATTCTGGCTCTCCCTTCATACTGGGATTGCCTGACGCCATCCAGCAGGCAATCCATGAAAACGGCATTCGCAACAGTCACCTGACAGCCATCGCACCCACCGGCACGATCAGCCTGTTTGCGAATAATGTCTCCAGCGGTATTGAACCGGTATTCGATTTTCAATACCGACGTCGGATTCGAGATGCCGATGGTGAATACCGCGAACATACAATCAGTGATTATGCCTGGCGGCTCTGGCAGCAGCAGGAGGGTAATGAGCATCTGCCCGATTACTTCGCGAGTGCGCTTTCCCTGTCACCACGGGCACACCTGGCGATGCAGGCGGCAGTGCAGCCACATGTCGACAGCGCGATCTCGAAGACCATTAACGTTCCGGGTGAATACGAGTTTGGCGCCTTCAAGGATCTTTATCTCGAGGCTTACCGGCAAGGATTAAAAGGCTGCACTACCTTTCGGCCCAACGAAGTGACCGGGGCGATTTTATCGAGCCAGCAGGACCAATTGGCAATCGCACCAGACGCTGGCTGTTGCGGCCTGGAACGCGAGAGCGGCTGAAGCGTCAGGTACCCTCGATCATCGGCACAAAAGCGACGCCGAGTAGTTTACTGCTGTGAACCTGTCCCTGCGAGTCGCGGGTAAGCAGCTTGAGGTCCTGGTGGCTATAGGGCAAACCGATCGGAATAACCATACGGCCACCGGGTCCAAGCTGTTCCAGCAGTGCTGCCGGGACATCCGGTGCTGCTGCGGTAACCACGATAGCGTCAAACGGAGCCTTTTCCGGCCAACCCAGGTAACCGTCACTGCAGCGGACTTCGATATTGGCGTAACCCATTTCGTTTAGCCTCTGTTGCGCCGCCCTGGCCAGTGCTGGAATCCGTTCAACGCTGTATACCTGTTGCGCCAGGTTGGCCAGAATTGCGGCCTGATAACCGGTTCCGGTACCGATTTCCAGTACCACGCTATCCGGCGTTAAATCGAGCAGGTCGGTCATTATCGCCACCATGTAAGGTTGAGATATGGTTTGTCCATGGCCGACGGGCAGGGCACCGTCCCGAAAGGCCGATCGACGCAGATCATCCGGTACGAAATCCTCCCTGGGTACACGGCGCATGGCCTCCAGAACCCTTGGATCAAGATGATCCCTTCCCGTCATTGAACGCGTGAAGGCAACGCCGGATTCGATATCGGCGATCATTTGCTGCCGTTCGCGTTCAAAAGCCATGTCGCTAACCTTGTTTTACTTTCCGCAAATCGACTGGATCTCGCCTGCTTCCAGCGTTTCCTTTTCCAGTAATGCCGTTGCCAGGGCTTCCAGCTGTGCTCGATGTTGCTCCAGCAAGATCGTTATTTCCTGTTCGATATGTTTGAGTAAATGACTAATCTCGTCATCGATAATTTGCGCGGTATGTTCGCTGAAGTCGCGTTGCTGCGTCATTTCCCGGCCCAGAAAAATATGTTCTTCCCCGCGACGGAACGCGACCGGCCCGAGCTTTTCGCTCATTCCCCAGTGCGTCACCATGTGTCGCGCCAGGCGGGTTGCCTGTTTCAGGTCTTCCTCGGCACCGGAACTGACTTCGCCGTATACCAGTTGCTCCGCGACCCGGCCGCCCAGCATTACGCCGATGCGATCGCGTACATAACTTTGCCGCAGGTTATAGTGTTCTTCTTCCGGGATCTGCTCGGTGGCGCCGAGTGAGCGTCCACGTGGAATGATGGTGACCTTGTCGAGCGGATCGGCGGTTGGCAACAGGCTGGCGACCAGCGCGTGCCCCGCCTCGTGATGGGCGACCAGATTTTTCTCGTCTTCACCAATGATCAGTTCACGCTTGCCCCCGAGTACAACCTTGTCGCGGGCGTTCAGCAGTGACGCCATATCGACGCTCTCCCGGTTTTCTCGGCCCGACAACAAGGCGGCCTCGTTAACCAGGTTCTCGAGGTCTGCTCCGGAAAACCCGACCGTCAGGGCCGCAATACGGTCCAGGTCGACATCGTCGGTAAGCGGCACATCGGCTGAATGAATTGCGAGGATAGCGCGGCGTGCCTTTTTGTCCGGCAGGTCGAGCGTGACCTTGCGATCGAAGCGCCCGGGGCGCAGCAGTGCGGCATCCAGCACGTCGGGTCGATTGGTTGCAGCCAGCACCACGACGGCTTCGTGCGGATCGAAACCATCCATTTCGCCGAGGATCTGGTTCAGCGTTTGCTCGCGCTCATCGTGACCACCTCCGAGGCCGGTACCCCTTGCCCGGCCCACCGAGTCGATTTCATCGATGAATATGATGGCGGGTGCTTCCTTGCGCGCGCTGGCAAACATATCGCGGACCCGGGAGGCACCGACTCCGACAAACATTTCAATAAATTCAGAACCGCTGATACTGAAGAAAGGTACCCCGGCTTCGCCGGCAACGGCCTTGGCCAGCAGGGTTTTACCGGTACCCGGGGGGCCCATCAGCAAAATCCCCTTGGGAATTTTGGCACCGAGCTTGCGATAGTGCTCGGGATCCTTGAGGTAACCGACAATTTCATAAAGGTCCCGCTTGGCGTTTTCCAGTCCGGCAACGTCGTCGAAGCTCAGGTTTGAGTCCGACTGGCGAAAGCGCTTGGCCTTGGATTTACCAAAATCGAACAATCCGGATGGACCACCAAGACCACCGAGGCTGCGCTGCATTCTACTGCTGCCGTACCAGAACAGACCGATGATCAGGATCCAGGGTAGTACCCCGATCAGTGCCTTGGTCAACCAGTTAGCTTCACCCGAAACCGCCTGTATTTCGACATCGTGCTGTTCGAGCAGCGGGATCAGTTCTGGATCCTGTACCGGCGGCAGGGTGGTCACAAAGTGAGTGGATAAAGCGTCGCCTTTTGCTGAAGCCATGCGGGGTTGACGGAATTCGCCCATAACCTGGTCGCCCTGTAATCTTACCCATGCGACCTGGTCTTCGGCGACGCTGATTTTAAATTCACTATAGGAGAGCGTTTGTTGTTCACTGGTTTCAGTGTTCAAAAAGTAATAGCTGAAAATAACCAGCACAAGAAACCAGGCAAGATAACGCCACCACGGCAGCGGTTGCCGCTCGGGATTAAGCGGTCCTTCTGGTCTGATGGCGGGTCTTTGGTCGGTCATCTCGGTCGTTTGTCGTTCTATTTGCCGGTACAGAGAGGCTGCTTTAAGCAGCCATTTTCGATTCGTTATCAATCATTTTCACATTCTCCAAGTTTATCAGGGGTGGAAGTCTGGGTTGACAGTATATCGCTCAAAGATCAAATGAATTTCGATCTCAACTGACTCTGATCAATTATATCCCGTGAAACAGCGTTCGGTCGTGAACCGTTGTCGTGGAAGGTGGGGCTGGTGTTTTTCCTCGATGAGGCAGAAAATCCGGGAGGATTAGGATGGAACCGCAGCACTGCTAACCATAAAATAAATTAATTATTGATGAGGTTAAATAATATTCACTTATTGGATTAATTTTTGAGGCAATTGAATATATGGTAATGACAGTTAAACGCCGAAAGATCAGATCTAAAAACAAGGCAGCCTCGCGTCTGCCGGTCAATGCCGAGAAGCTGAACATGGGGAATAGCTACGACTCGGCGCCAGAATTTTATTACGATATCGAATTTGAATGCATTGACTGCGGAAAAATCGAGGTCTGGAACGCGGATCAACAGAAATGGTGGTACGAAGAGGCGGGAGGCTATTTTTTTGCAACCGCGGTGCGATGTAACGCCTGTCGTGAGGTGGAACGCGAGCGTAAACGCCAGGCAAGAATTACGGCAGGTCATGTGTTACCGGATGAAACCAGCGAGAATTAAATGATTGAACAAAAAGCCATCGAATTTCAGCAACTGCATGCGGGTGGGAATTGTTTCATCATGGCGAATGCCTGGAATGCAGGTAGTGCTGTTCTGCTTGAACAATCCGGTTTCAACGCTATCGGTACTACCAGTGCAGGCATTGCTTACAGCCATGCTTATGCGGACGCTGAAGCAGCAGTCTCAATTGAGTTGGCATTGCAGGAAACCGGCGAAATCGCCAATGCTGTCTGTATCCCGGTTAGCATGGATTCGGAAAATGCTTATGCCGACGCACCCACGGCGGTTTTCGATAATATGAAGCGTATTGCTGCAACAGGGGTTGTTGGTGCCAGTATCGAGGATTATTGCGGCGATAGGAGACATCCACTTTACGATATCGAGTTGGCCGTTGATCGCGTACGCGCTGCAAAAGAGGCCGTTTCGGAACTTGATTACCCGTTTGTCCTGACAGCGCGCGCCGACTGTTATCTGTATGGTAGTCCGAAACCGTTTAAAGACTCGGTCGAACGGGTTAACCGTTATCGGGAAGCAGGTGCCGATTGCCTTTTCGTTCCTGGCATCAGAGATAGTGAAACGATACAGGAGCTGGTTGCTGCCGTCGATGGGCCGGTCAACGTTGTAATGGGATTATCTGGCACACCGGTTTCTCTGGCAGAATTACGCCACGCCGGTGTCACTCGTATCAGCATCGGTGGTTCACTGGCAAGAGCAACCCTGGGCCTGGTCCGTCATGCTGCCCAGGAAATGCTCGAGCAGGGCAGCTTTAATTTTGCCAATCAACAAATCCCCGATGCCGAACTTTGCGAATTATTTGCCAAACGAACCAAAGCATAAACACAAAACATGGTGAAGCGTCTTGGCGCCGGGTAACCGCTAAAAACCAGGCAGCCACCTGAAACAAACGATATAGTGAAATTCGGCTCAAGTTCGCCTTGAATCTAGCCTTCCAGGAGAGCAAGAATGCACACCCGTCGATTTATTCAATGTGACGTTTTCACACCTATGCCGACTTTTGGCAATGCGCTCGCGGTTGTCGTCGATGGAGAAGGCCTGTCGGATGAGACCATGCAGCGGTTTGCTGCGTGGACAAATCTGGCCAAGACGACATTCATATTGCCTTCACAAGATACAGGCGCCGATTACCGGCTGAAAATATTTACGCCTGCACGGGAAATGTTGTTTGCCGGTCACCCGACTCTGGGAAGCTGCGCGGCCTGGTTGCACTGTGGCGCAACGCCGCGCGAAACCGGGATTGTCAGGCAGGAGTGTGGTGTCGGGATCGTCGAAATCGATATCAGCAATCCAGAACTGCCGGCATTCTTGGCGCCCCCCACCAAAATAAGGGCGATGCACTCTGATCGTTTCGAGGCAATTGTCAATCAGCTGGAAATACCTCGCGACAAAATCCTGCACAGCGCGGAACTGGATAATGGGTCGGTGTGGCAGGCACTGCAGCTGGAGTCAGCCGAGACCGTTTTGAAGCTTGATTCCGCCCGCGTGCACTGGCCGGTTTTCAAGGGAATCGGGTTGATCGGTGCGCACCCTGTGGGCAGCGAATGTGACTATGAAGTGCGCATGCTCGCACCGTCTAGCGGCATGCGTGAAGACCCGATTACCGGTTCGCTCAATGCCGCGCTCGCCCACTGGTTACAGGTGGAAGGTCGTCTCAATTCAGCGGTTACCGTGGCGCAGGGTACTTGTATCGGGCGCCTGGGACGCGTGTCTATAATTCCGGTAGATCAGCACGAGGCCAAGATTGGGGGGCAGAGCCACATTCTGGTTGACGGCACGGTTTTTTGTAGGGACAGACATGTGAGGCGTGGTTTCCTGTTCTGCGACCGGAAAGTTGCTTCAGCGAATCAATCCGTTAACATATCTGCCGTATGAATTTCCGCAACCTGAAAATTAGCGATTACGATGGCGTCATCGCGCTATGGCGTGGATGTGGCGGCCTCAGCCTGCGCGACGCAGACTCCCGCGAAGGCATGGAAAAGTACCTGCGACGTAATCCCGGGCTCAGTTTCGTTGCCGAGGACAGGACCGGTATCCTTGGCACCTTGATGGCTGGACACGACGGCAGACGCGGCTATATCCAGCACCTGGCCATATCCCCCGGGATTCGCCGACAGGGTCTAGGTGCCAGGCTCGTCGAATTGTGTCTCGGTGCACTGAAAATAGAGGGCATCGAAAAATCGCATGTGCATGTCATCGGTGCCAACGCGGACGGAATTGCATTCTGGTCCAGTCTGGGCTGGATACACCGCAACGAGATCGAGATGTATTCGTTTATTAATGGTGATAACGAAAACGCATAACATGGAAATCGATAGTCTCGATCCTGATTCGTCTGAGGTGCAGGCATTAATCGCGGTTGCCGATGCGTACTATATTGACCTTTATCCAGCCGAGAGTAATCATCTCGCAAGTAGCGAAGATCTGAAAAAGCCGGACGTAATTCTGCTTGGCTGTCGCATCGATGGAGAACTCGTAGCCAGTGCCGCGGCCAGGATCCTGCAGGACGATGTTGACTACGCTGAAATAAAGCGGTTATTCGTGCTCGATCGATATCGTGGGAAGGGCTTGTCGAACGAGATCATGCGTCACCTGGAGACTGAATTGCAGAGCCGCGGGATAAGCCTGTTTCGCCTCGAAACCGGGATTAAACAACCCGAGGCACTGGGCTTATACCGCAAACTCGGGTACCGGGAACGCGGCCCATTCGGATCTTACGTTGCAGATCCGTTCAGCGTGTTCATGGAGAAACAGGTCGGCTGGGAAAGCTGACCCGATGCAATGAAAATTTTACTCGTTGGAGACTATGATAAAAAAGTTGTTGCCCACCAGGCGATTCCACGGGCGATCGAACTTTCGGCGCGATTACTGAAGGCAAAAGCCGGGCAGGTCTGGATTAGAACCCGGGAACTGGATCCGACTGTCATGCCTGATTGTGATGCAATTTGGTGCGTTCCTTTTAGTCCCTACGAAAAACCGGGAGCGGTTATCGGCGCGATCAGGTTTGCGCGTGAAAATGATATACCGTTTCTTGGTACCTGTGCCGGCTTTCAGCATGCCGTGATTGAATATGCGAGGAATGCGCTTGGACTAGAGTCGGCCGAAAGCATCGAGGATAATCCCGGTGCGACAATGCCGGTGATTACGGCACTCGGCTGCAGGCTTTATGATGAATCCGAGGCAATTAATATTGAGCGCGAATCGAGGGCAGGTGATATTTATCAAGCCGACAGGATAATGGAGGAGTACCATTGTGGTTTCGGGGTTAATCGGGAGCTTATGCATATCTTCGACGATAGCGGGTTGAAATTTAGCGGGCATGGCAACAACGGCGAGCCGCGTCTGTGTGAAATACCCGGCCACCGATTTTTTATCGGTACTGCTTTTCAACCGGAACGTTCAGCGCTAAAGTCCTGCGTTCACCCGTTGATTACGGCCTTTTTGAGGACAGCACTTTAAGGGACCTATGATGCGAGCCGAAATGTACAAGGTTGGAACAATCGGTAAAGGTTTTTTCGCCATCATGGCGCGACCCTCGCTTGATCCCGGCGATCCTGCATCGATCGCTAATATTGCGCGCATCGGCATAAACATGGTGGTTTCGTTACTTGAAATCGGCGAGACCCGCGTGCTGGGACTTGAAGGCGAGCGTGAACTGGTTAAGGCCCACGACATGGACTTCGTTTCTTTTCCGATTCCGGACATGGGATTACCGGCGTCGGTAAATGAATTTGCCAGCCTCTCGAAAATGTTGCTGCGACAGGTCGACGGCGGAGTGAATACACTGATCCACTGTCATGCGGGAATCGGACGGTCCGGGCTGTTGGCCGCTGGAATACTCCTGCAATGCGATCTGGACCCACGGCAGGCCTTTGCCCATGTGTCCAAGATGCGAGGTGTCCGGGTACCGGAAACTCCCGAGCAGGAGTATTGGCTGATATCCAACCATGCGGCGATCCTTGGTACCACCGAGCCTGCTCGATGATTGCTGCTAACAGGCCAGCATGAACTTAGCGCTTGATCGATACGCGGACAACCCTATTATCGATGAACTGGTTTTCTGGCCTCCGAAGAGCTACAGAATCAAAAGCGTTCGCGCCTGTTGCGTCATGTTTCGTAAACCCTTCATTGAGGTCGAGCTGGAGGGGGACGAAATTTTCCAGCGCCATTTCGGCAGGGAATCGTTTGCCAGGTACTGGGCCGAGGCCTGCGTGATCTTGGAGACAATCACCCGTATCGAGTTGATATCCGATTTCGAATTTGAACCGGTTAGCAATGCGGAGCACCTGGCTCAGAAAATCCTGGCTTGTCGTGATGAATGTATCGCGGAAAGTAACCTGATGTTTGAGCAGGGCATGTACGCACAGTATTTGATTCAATACGGTGAAGACTGCAAGAACCTACCTCTGGAAACTATACAAAAAATAATTCAGGCCAAGCAGCAGCTCGCAACGGGGAAGTGAGCATGGGATCACCCGTTGATCGATTTTAATATCCTGGCAATCGTCGTCCTTGCGTTCCTGATTGCTGGTGCTGCCAAAGGCATCACCGGTTTCGGGATCCAGGTAGTGGCGCTTGCCGTCCTGACTATCGCGCTAGATCTGGTTACTGCAATGGCCCTGCTGTTGGCACCTGCGACGGCAACCAACATATGGCAGGCTATGGTCGGTGGTTATGCACGTGAATTGACCTCTCGCCTGTGGCCATTTTTCGTGGCAGTGACACTTGCAGTACTGATCGGTGCGATGGCATTAACTCGAGTTGACCTGTTGTTGCTGACGGCATTCCTGGGCATGGTCATGATTGCATACTCGTCGGCCAGTCTGCTCGGAGTTCATTTCAAGGTTTCACCAGGCTTCGAAACCTGGCTCGGTCCCATGGTTGGCGTTGTCAACGGAATCATTACCGGAATGACCGGGTCATCGGTAGTACCGGGAACCATTTATCTGCAAGCCCTGGATTTGCCGCGTGACATGCTGGTGCAGTCGATGGGAATGCTGTACCTGGTATCGACACTCGCACTTGCGGTTGCTTTGCAGACCAATGACCTGTTGAACCTTGAACTCGGTTTGTATTCCGCCAGCGCGATAGTGCCGGCCCTGGTTGGTATGATGCTGGGCCAGAAAATACGCCGACAGCTCCCCGAGGTTCTGTTCCGAAAAATTTTCTTTGTTGCGTTGCTGGCTCTCGGTGCTTACCTGGTTGTCAGGTCGATCTAGAAGGTCGGGGCCTGGCGGAATGTCGCCCGCGTGGCTTCAGGTTCCGGTCATAAACACCAGCCGCAGCGCGATTCCCCACATAATGCATCCGATCAGAATATCCAGAATTTGCCATGACCTGGCCCTGGCAAACAGGGGGCGTAGCAGGCGCGCACCATACCCGAGCGCAAAGAAAAATACGAAGGATGCAGTCGTGGCACCTGCCGCAAACCAGGTAACCTGCGCGCCAAACTGGCTCGAAACCGAGCCCAGTAAAACCACCGTATCGAGATAGACATGCGGATTAAGCCAGGTGAAGGCCAGGCAGGTCAGTACCGACTGCCATGCGCTACTGCTCTTGATTTCGCTTGGCTGCAAACCTTGCTGCACACGCGCAGCGTTATAGAAACTGATCAATCCGTAGATGAACAAAAACGCGGCGCCACCGAATCTTGCGATGTTTACCAGCGAGGGAAACGACGCCACCAGTACGTGAAATCCACTGACGCCGATGAGGATAAGCGCCGCGTCGGACAGTGCGCAAATGAGGCATATCAGCAAGACATGCTCGTTCTTTAAACCTTGCTTGAGTACAAACGCGTTCTGTGCTCCGATCGCCAGAATCAGCGATAATCCGAGCGAGAAGCCGAACACCAGTGCGTGCATTGAACAAAACTCGATTACGGTCCAGAATGCGCGCATGTTAAAGCAGCACCTGCAAAAACCCGAGGTTTTTCTTTACCTGTTCGCCGCGGCGGTTCCGATCAGCTTCGCCAGCTGGCAGGCGCTGATTAATAACTTTGCGATCGAGCAGGTAGGTTTTACCGGGATCGAAATCGGTATCATGCAAAGCCTGCGCGAGGTTCCGGGTTTTCTGGCTTTTGGAGTGGTATTCCTGCTGGTCCTGATGCGCGAGCAAACCATTGCTTTCGTATCGTTGCTGGCACTGGGCATCGGCACCGCGATTACCGGCATGTTGCCCTCGGTGCTGGGACTCTATTTTACGACGGTGCTGATGTCGGTGGGATTCCACTACGCGGAAACCATCTCGCAATCGCTGTCGCTGCAGCTCATCAGCCGTGAGCGCCTGCCGCAGGTGCTTGGTCGACAAATCGCGGTCGGCGCGTTTACCGGCCTCGCGGTATTTGCCGCCATTTACATACTGGCCGAATGGCTGGCACTCGATTACCTGTGGGTATACCTGCTGTTTGGTTGTGGAACGCTATTGCTCGCCTGCGTAATGTATTTCGGCTGCCCGCATTTCACGGGTGAAGCCGAACAAAACAAGCATATGGTGCTGCGCAAACGCTACTGGCTTTACTACCTGTTGATTTTCCTGTCGGGTGCGCGACGGCAGATCTTTGTGGTCTTTGCCGGCTTCCTGATGGTCGAGAAGTTCGGTTTCACGGTGGGACAAATGACGCTGCTATTCCTGGTCAACGGAGTACTGACGATTTACCTGGCACCTCGCATCGGTCGTCTCGTGAGTTACTGGGGGGAGAAGCGCACCTTGACCCTCGAGTACACGGGCCTCGTGATTATTTTTACGGCTTATGCATTTGCCGAAAACGCCTGGTTCGCGGCATCACTTTATATCGTTGATCACATCTTTTTCGCGATGGCGATCGCGCTCAAGAGTTACCTGAAAAAAATTGCCGATCCGGCCGATATGGCTGCCACTGCCGGGGTTTCTTTTACCATTAACCATATCGCCGCCGTGGTGCTTCCATTTGCACTGGGCCTGCTGTGGGTGGTGTCACCGTCCCTGGTATTCATTATCGGTGCGGCCATTGCATTTGCGTCGCTGCTACTGTCACAGTTGGTGCCGGGTGCGCCGGAACGCGGTATGGAAACTGTTTTTTCGACCAGTTGAACTTTTTCGACAAAGCCCGGCCCCGTCACCGCGAGACAGGGTTAAAATAGCGGGTTCAGTCACTGATCATGCAGCGATTGCTGAGCACACCCAGGCCCTCGATTTCAACCGTCACAATATCCCCGTCGCCGAGCCAGATCGGCGGATCCCGAAATGCGCCAACGCCATGAGGAGTACCGGTGGCTATGACGTCACCGGGCAGCAGGGTAAAAGCTTCGCTCAGGTACTGGATCAGGTAGGGGATACGGTAAATCATTTCGCGTGTATTCGAATCCTGCATGAGCTGACCATTCAGACTGCAGCGGATCGACAGGTTATGCGGATCTTCGATTTCGTCGGTGGTAACGAGCCAGGGGCCGAGCGGGCAAAAACTGTCCAGGCATTTGCCGCGCAGCCACTGATCGCCGGGTCGAAACTGCAGGTCGCGGGCACTGACATCGTTGCAGTTCATGTAACCGGCGATGTAACCGTAGGCCTCGGCTTCACTGACATTCCGCGCCGCCTTGCCGATGACCACCGCCAGTTCGGCTTCATAATCGACCTGTTGTGTCAGCGCACTCGACCAGCGGATGTGGGCATCGCAGCCAATAATCGAGGACGGGAATTTACAAAACATGGTCGCGAGTTCGGGAACACCAATGTCGGCTTCTCTAATATGGTCCATGTAGTTCAAACCGATTGCGACGACCTTGCTGGGATTGGGCACTGGCGATAGCAGGTTCACCGATTTCGCGGCTAATCCTTCATGGTTTTCAGTAAGTACTTCGATTGCAGCCTGCATTGCGATTTCACCGGACTTGAGAAACTCAAGCATGTCGTTCGGCAATTTTCCACCGCTGGCCTGATGCAAATTGACAACTTGATCACCCTGTATTGCGCCGAGGTGAGTCTCGTTGTCGGCTGACTGATAGCTGACTAGTTTCATATTATTTACCCTGTTGTTTACGGCCTGGAATTATTGGGTGATATCAGCTTACCCGGTGTTACGCAGCCCGGCTGCAATACCGTTAATGGAACTCAATAACGCGGCCTGCCATTGCATACGATCTGCCTCTGACTGGCTTTCATCGCGATATTTCTTCAGTAAATCTATCTGTAAATAAGCGAGCGGATCAAGGTAGGGATCGCGTCGTGACAACGAAAGGGTGAGCACCGGGTCGTTAGCCAGTAGCTGTTTGAGGTCGGCAACCTGCAGCACTGTATCGATGCTGCGCCTGTTCTCCTGCATGAGTATGTGATAAATCGAGTCGGCAAGCTCACGGTCGTCGCAAAGCTTGCTGTAATCCAGTGCGATACGCATATCGGATTTGAATAACGACATTTGCAGGTTACTGATCATCGCGGCGAAGAAGGGCCAGTGCCGGTCCATGTCGCGCAGCTGTTTCAGTTTATGGGATCTGGTGTTTAACCACGTTTCTATCGCATAACCAACCCCGTACCATGCCGGCATTGTGGTGCGTGACATGCTCCAGCCGAAAACCCACGGAATCGCGCGTACCGATGACTTCGACAGATCGCCCTTGCGTCGATGCGACGGACGCGAGCCTATGTTCATCAAACCGATTTCACTGACCGGGGTTGTCTCGTAGAAATACTCGAAGAAATCCTCGGTATGGTCTGTCAGCTCTCGATAATACTGCTCCGACAAGTCGGCCAGTTCCTGCATCACGGGGTGGTACTGCTGGTAGTTTGCCTCGGCTTCGCGACGTGATCCGATACTGGCTTTCATAAGCCCGGTGATGCCCATTGCCAGCTCGTAATTTGCAGTTTCAGCATTACCGTACTTATGGGACAGCACTTCGCCCTGTTCGGTAAACTTGATTTGACCGAGCACGGTCCGTGGTGGTTGTGACATGATGGCATCATGCGTGGGTCCGCCGCCCCGGGTAATGGTACCACCACGACCGTGGAATATGCGGCATTTCACTTCGTGGCGAGCGCTGATCTGAACCACCTTTTGCTGTGCCTGGTAAAGTCCCCAGGCGGCGGACATTATCCCGCCATCCTTGCAGGAATCCGAGTACCCCAGCATAACTTCCTGCGTGCCCCCGGTCTGCAATAGCAGTTGCTTGTAAGCTTCATTTTGTAGCAGGCTGTCTAATACGACGTCGATATGACCGAGATCCTCAATGGTTTCGAACAAGGGTGCGATTTCGAGGCTGCAAAAGAAACCGTCGGTTTGCCTGCCCGCCAGACCGACAACAAATCCGAGATACATCACTTCCATGATATGGCTGGCGCAATGAGTCATCGAAATGACATAACTGCCGATACAGCGCTGACCGATTTGCTCACGCATGTCACGAATGGTCTCGAATACCTCCAGCGTCTGGTGATTTGTTTCATCGAGCTGGCTCTTATCGAATACCGGCTTGATACCGGTTTCTATCTGTTCTGCGAGTAGCGCCAGCCGCTGAGTTTCATCCAGTTTCTCGTAGTCGACACCATCAGCGAGGTGCAAAATTTCATGGACAGCCCGGGTATGGCGCGAGGATTCCTGGCGTACGTCGAGAGACACCAGGTGAAAGCCGAAGGTTTCGGCAATTCGAATCACGTCCTTGAGATCTCCATTGGCGGCGGCGAAGTCGCCGTGACTAATCAGTGAATCACGTATCGAGTAAAGATCATCGAGATATTCCTGTGCGCCGTGGTAGGCGTGATCGGCTGCCGGGGTTTCAAGGTTGCGCATCTGGTTGCGAATCACGGCCAGGTTTTTCTTGAGCCGGTAGTGCATGTGGTAAAGCTTGCGTCGATACACCTCGTCGTTGAACTGATCGCGTCGCTGGTCAAAGGACTTCACGCCCATGGCCTCGTCCAGGTTCAATCTGCGTAAGAATTCTTCGCCGGGGGTGAACCAGCGGGTAGACATCGTCAAGACCTGGGCGAGGTGATAGGTTAAACGAACATGCTCACCCAGGATTTCTTCGGCCTGCATGCGCAGCGCGGTGCGGGTGACTTCCGGCGTAACATAGGGATTACCATCACGATCACCGCCGATCCAGGAGCCAAATTCGATGAAACTGGGAACGGAAATCACCGGATTTCCATACTCGTCTTCACCATAGGTGTTGATGATGGCACGTTCGAGATGTCGATAATCAATCTTGACGGCTTCGAACAGGCTGCGTTGAAAATAGTGCATTCCCATCTTGATTTCATCGGTGACGCTTGGCTTGCTGCTGCGAACTTCATTGGTCATCCACAGGGTTTCGATTTGAAGCTGTAGCGCATCGACCAGGTCATCGCGCTCAATCTGGCTGAGGCGAGGATCGGTAAGTTTGTCGATGATCAGAAAGACTTCGCGCTGATGATGCATGACCGTGCGTCGTCGAGACTCGGTCGGATGCGCGGTAAAAACCGGCTTGTAGAGAAGCTTGTCAAACAGACTTTGTAATTCGCCGATGCCGGTACCCTGATCCCTGAATTCCTCGAGCGTATGATGAAACGAGCCTACCCAGGCGGCATGTCCATGTTCCTGTACCGAAATGCGGCGTAAGCGATGCAAAAAATCCTCTTCGGCAATATTGACCAGGTTGAAGTACAGCGTAAATGCCCTGACCACCTGGCTTATGACTTCGGGGCTGAGTCCTGCGATGAGCTTTATTAATGCCGCGCGTCGCGCTTCACTGTCGCGTTTCCGCAACTGAATAAAACCGGTGCGCAGCGACTCGACCGCGTGAAAAACATCCGGGCTTTCGTGCTTGAGCAGTACGTTGCCAACCAGCTTGCCGAGCAGCTTTACCCTGGAACGCAATTCCTGGTCCGACTTGGCATGGAAGCTGGTGCTAGCGACAGACATAAACTTGACCCGGATTTTTGATTTCACAGTATATCAAAGCGAAATCCATGCTTTGTTATAAAACCGCAATAAGCCAGTGATTTCGCGACGCAATAAAATCTGCAATGACGGTAGCATTACTACGAGCGCTGGGTTATAAATTCAGGATGTTACTTTATGTCCCGGAAAAGGTGTACCAGCTCGATCAGGCTGCCGTCAAACAGGACGGCCTCGCCGAGATAGAACTCATGCAGCGTGCCGGCCAGCGGGTCTGGCGGGCAATGGCTGAGCGCTGGCCCGAACTGGCTAAAATTACCGTGTTTGCCGGTGCCGGAAATAATGGCGGTGACGCATTTGTAGTGGCACTCAGCGCGCATCGCGAAGGCGTCGCTGTGCAACTGCTGGTCCAGGGCGATTTGTCAAAACAGTCTGACACTTCCCGGCATTTCAGCGAATTATGGAAACAGGGTGGTGGCGATTTCGAGGTCTGGGAGGGCCAGGATATCAGTGGGGAGGTAATTGTCGATGGTTTACTGGGTATCGGCCTGCAGCGAGAACTCGATGATCACTGGCAGGCATTAATAAAGACGATCAACGACAGCGGGGTACCCAGGATCGCGATCGATATCCCTTCTGGACTTAACGGTTTAACCGGCAACCCGCAACCGGTCGCCATCGAAGCGCATCTGACCGTCACCTTTATTGGTGCCAAAACCGGGCAATATCTCGCGCACGGACCGGATTACTGCGGCGACCTGATCTTCGAGGACCTGGGCGTCTCCACCCGGGTACGGCAGAGTGTTGCGGCGTCCCTGGATGTAATCGAATCCTGTCAGTTACCGTCGCCGCGCAAGAAGAATACCCACAAGAATCATTACGGAAATTTGTTGATTATTGGCGGTGACCAGGGCATGAGTGGAGCGGTCGCTCTGGCGTCGCAGGCCGCGTTGCGTAGCGGGGCAGGCCTGGTGACTGCACTGGTGCACCCGGATTGTCGCGGTAACCTGGCTTCTTTTCCGGAAATCATGGTGCGGGGCTGGGATGCACTGGAAAGCAGACTTTCGGATGCGAATATTATCGTCGTCGGACCGGGACTCGGTAACGGCGATGCGGCGACCGAATGCTTGCAGTTGTTGCAACGGGTGTCCTTACCCATAGTGGTCGACGCGAGTGCGCTGCAGGCCGACTTCTTGAAATCATTGGATTCTAAGCAGGTGGTCATTACACCGCATCCGGGTGAGGCCGCGGCCTTATTGTCAACCGAGACAGCCGAGATACAGGCAGACCGATTGAAGGCCTGCGACCGTCTGGTCGAAACCTTTTCCGCAACCTGTGTCCTGAAAGGCTCAGGCACCCTGGTTGCCGAGTCAGGGAATTTAACCGCGATTAATACCCGCGGCAATCCCGGCATGGCCAGTGCTGGAATGGGCGATGTGCTCAGTGGCGTTATCGCGGCCATGATGGGGCAGGGACTGACCCCATTCGAGGCAGCCAAAACGGCGGTTTATCTTCATGCCTTAAGTGCTGACAGGTACTGCCGGAAGCATGACCAGACAGGTCTGCTTGCCAGCGATATTATCAAGCGCATACCTGCCGTGGTGAAACTGTTACGAGAAGCGGGTTAACCCGACCTTGTTAATCCATGATGAAAACGAGATGCGCGTCCTTGGCGCCAGGTTGATCGCCGCCTGTGAACATGGCGGCGTCATCACCTTGAGTGGCGAACTGGGTACCGGGAAAACCACGCTGGTGCGCGGCGCGCTGGAATCCCGGGGTGTTAGCAGTGGTGTTCGCAGCCCGACCTATACCCTGGTCGAATACTATCCGTTTGATGATTTCGCCGTCGCCCATTTCGATCTGTATCGTCTTGCCGAACCGGAAGAGCTCGAGTACCTCGGATACCGTGATTACCTCGATCCGCATACCCTCTGTTTTATTGAATGGCCAGAACGCGCCGAGGGATATCTAACGGCGATCGATCTCGCAATTGAGCTTGAATATGATCCCGCAGGGAGAAGCCTGTCGATGTTGCCAAGAAGCGAATGGGGTCGACAGCTGGTGTCGAGGCTGGATCAGTAGGTGCCCTGAAATTTCCTGAATTATTTTTTAAAAAGTCTCACTATCTAATTAATAAATATAGAAAAAGCATTGATTTTTTGATCTAAATTTACTATAAACGCATGCAGGTATAGGTTAAAAAGCGGGAAACATGGGCTCAATCTCAACGGCGAGACGTCTTTTTATCAAGCGGATATCCCGTTATGGTCTTTCGCTCGCCCTGCTGGGCGGTGCCAAATCAGTGTTTGCCAAGTCCGAAAGGACACTCACCGGCATTCGTATTTCACAATCCGCGGACGATCATACCCGGGTCGTTTTCGACCTTACCGGGAACTTCGAGCATAACCTGTTTACCCTGTCTGACCCGCCCCGCGTGGTTGTCGATTTAAACGATACCCGCAGGAGCAAAGCAATCGATATCAATTCCAACTCGACTAACCTGTTGAGTGGCGTTCGATCCGCGAGTAAAGATGGCGGCCGCTTGCGAGTTGTTATCGATCTGAAAGGCATAGCCCGTCCGCGCAGTTTTGCGCTGAAACCAGACGGCAAATCAGGCCACCGCCTCGTCGTAGACCTGCATGCGACCAAGCTCAGCCCGACCCCGATAAGAACCAACCAGGAAGCGCGTAAAAAACGCAAGCAGCAGTTCGTGATCGCCCTCGATCCGGGTCATGGTGGTCGCGACCCAGGTGCTATCGGCAAGCACGGCACACGTGAAAAAGATGTCGCGTTATCCGTAGCGAAGAAAATGAAAGCGCTGATCAATCGCGAATCAGGTTACCGGGCTGTGCTCACGCGTGACGCGGATCGTTTTGTCAGTCTGCGCAATCGTGTGAAAAAGGCACGCCAGGCGGAGGCAGATATCTTTATCTCGTTACATGCCGATTCGTTTCATAGCCCGAATGTCAAGGGTGCCTCGGTTTACGCGCTGTCGCTGAGGGGTGCAAGTTCGGAGGCGGCACGCTGGATCGCACGTAAAGAGAATTCTTCCGACCTTATCGGAGGAATCAGCCTCGACGACAAGGACGATCTCATAGCATCAGTGCTGCTTGATCTTTCGCAGACGGCAACCATTCAGGATAGCCTGGAACTTGGATCGGACGTTCTGAAGCACATCGGTAAGGTATCCAGGCTCAATAATCGCAAGGTGCAGCAGGCCGGATTCGCGGTATTGAAAGCGCCGGATATGCCTTCGATACTGATCGAAACCGCGTTTCTGTCCAACCCGAGTGAAGAAAAGAAACTGCGCAATCCGAAACACCAGCAGAAACTCGCCAAGGCGGTATTCACCGGTATTAAAAAGCACCTCAAGAACCGCCAGGCCTAGTCGGTCATTCCAAAATAAATTTATGCACCATGTCCCGGTACTCCGGGAAATCGATAATATCGTTATGTGCCGCACCCGCGATCATCTGCTACTCAAGGGTTGTGTTGGTGAGGCTTTGCTTGGGCGCAAGGTGTGATTCAGAGGAATCTCGCGGTCGTTTACTGCAGCGGCGATCAACACCGGTGTGCGAATGATGATTTCTTCGGCTGCAAAAGCCGGATCCACCGCAACCGGATGGTAAATCAACCTGCGTTGATAAAGGTACGGGAGCGCTGCCAGTAACAAGTAGATAATCAGCAAAACAAGTGCAAAAGAGGCAATTTCATGCATGGTGAATTTTCATAATCCGTTAACAGATTTTCTGGTATTCTCTGCCTCGATTCCACACTAATTCATCCACTCAATCATCGTTTAATGAATAAACTCGATCAACTTAAATCCATGACACAGGTAGTGGCCGATACCGGTGACCTTGACGCGATCGCCCAGTACCAGCCACAGGACGCGACGACCAATCCCTCCTTGTTGCTTAAAGCAGCCGATTTGCCGCGTTATCAGCCACTACTGGATGAGGCGCAGCGCTGGGGTCGGGAGCAGGGTGGAAGTCCGGCGTCGCGCGCGGCCGCGGCCTGCGATTACTTGATCGTCAGCATCGGACTCGAGATCCAGAAAATCGTGCCCGGGCGGGTTTCGACCGAAGTGGACGCACGACTTTCATTTGACCGTAAGGCGACGATTGCGCGGGCGCGTCGCATCATTGACCTGTATGAAAGTCGCGGCAGTAATCGAAACCGGGTGCTGATAAAGATTGCATCGACCTGGGAAGGTATCCAGGCAGCGCGAACGCTCGAAGCCGAGGGAATTAACTGTAACCTGACGCTATTGTTCAATTTCGCCCAGGCGGTCGCCTGTGCCGAAAGCGGGGTATCCCTGGTGTCACCCTTTGTTGGCCGCATCCTCGACTGGCACCTGGCCGCAACTGGAAAAACTGCCATTCCAGCTGCCGAGGACCCCGGCGTGCAATCGGTTACCAAAATTTACAACTACTACAAGCAGCATGGCTATGAAACCGCTGTCATGGGAGCCAGTTTTCGCAATACCGGGGAAATCGAGCAGCTGGCTGGCTGTGATCGACTGACCATAAGTCCCCAGTTGATGCAGGCGCTTGCCGAAGATATCTCCCGGCTCGAGCGTAAACTGGAACCGGGCCGAACGGATGATGCGGTGGCTAAAATTAAACTCGATGAAAAGACCTTCCGCTGGATGATGAACGAGGATGCGATGGCGACCGAAAAACTGGCCGAGGGGATTCGTTTGTTCACGCGTGACCAGGAGCAGCTGGAATCGCGATTGGTAGCCTGACCCCTGTTTTGTCAAAGATTCTGACCTTACCCTCCCATCTGATCAACCAGATTGCTGCTGGAGAGGTCGTTGAGAGGCCCGCTTCGGTGGTCAAGGAACTTGTTGAAAACAGCCTCGATGCAGGTGCCGGAGCGGTAACAGTCGAAGTCGAAGCCGGCGGGACCCGGATGATCCGGGTCAGTGACGACGGCTGTGGCATCGGGCGTGATCAGCTCGCCAGCGCACTCTCGCGCCATGCCACCAGCAAGATAAGCAGCCTCGAGGATCTAGAAAGCATCGCTTCGCTTGGATTTCGTGGCGAAGCACTACCCAGCATTGCGTCGGTGTCGCGGTTAAACCTGATATCGCGGCTGCAGCAAGAGGACAGTGCCTGGAAATTGCAGGCGCGTGAAGATGCAGAACCCATGCCTGATCCGTTCCAGCAAGGCACGCAGGTCGAAGTGCTTGAGCTTTTCTATAATGTTCCCGCGCGTAAGAAATTTTTACGTACCGAGCAAACTGAATACCGACACATCGAAAACCTGTTCAAAAACCTCGCGCTCAGCCATCCCGCGGTCGCATTCAAGTTGATTCATAACCAAAAGGTAATCTACCAGTTACCTTCGGTGCAAAACCTGAATGACCAGCGTCGACGGCTCGCGTCATTATGTGGAAAGGCTTTTGCCGAAAGCCTGATCGAAATTGATATCTCCATTGATAACCTGAACCTGCAGGGTTGGGTTGCATTACCGACCTTTAACCGCAGCCAGGCTGACATGCAGTACTTCTTCGTCAATAAGCGCATGGTAAGAGACAAGCTGGTTAATCACGCGGTGCGCCAGGCGTATCAGGACGTGTTATTTCATGGTCGACATCCCGCCTATGTTTTGTCATTGTCGATGGACGCGCGTGAGCTGGATGTCAACGTGCACCCGCAAAAGCACGAAGTGCGCTTCCGTAATTCGCGCCTGGTGCACGATTTCCTGTTTCGCAGCCTGCACCAGGCGCTCGGGGAGGTGCAGCCAGAACAGCAAATTGATTCACCGGCGTTTGCGTTTACCGATCGTACAAGTGCAGCAGAACCTCCCCAGTCGGGCCTGAACCTCAGCCAGTTTCACGCGGGCGACCGGTCGGGCAGTGTACGCGAGCAAATGCGATCTTACGCCGTGCTTTTAAATCCGGAGACGCGACCAGTCGCTGAAGATTCGCAGTCGCAGGTTCCACCGCTTGGATTCGCAATAGCGCAACTTAAAGGTATTTATATTCTGGCGGAAAACAGCGAGGGGTTGATTGTCGTGGATATGCACGCCGCCCATGAGCGCATTGTTTATGAGCGCATGAAACAGAATGCAGCGCAAGAGGATGTTATTGCGCAGCCGTTGCTGGTTCCGATGGCTTTCAATGTCAGCAAGGGAGAAGCCGAACTGGTTGAGGAAAATACGGAACTTTTCAATCATCTCGGATTTAACATCGAGCGTATTGGTCCGGAACAGGTGCGTGTGCGCGCAATTCCGGCTTTACTTAAAAACGCAGACAGTGAGCAGTTGCTGCGTGATGTACTGGCAGACCTGGTAGAACACGGTCGTTCAGAGCGTATCCAGGATTACCAGAACGAGATGTTGTCGACCATGGCCTGCCATGCTTCGGTGCGCGCCAATCGATTGCTTTCAGTCGATGAAATGAATGCCTTGCTCCGCGATATCGAACAAACCGAACGCAGCGGCCAGTGCAATCACGGCAGGCCTACCTGGAAGCAGCTAAGCCTGGAGCAGCTCGACAAGCTATTTCTGCGCGGTCAGTAAGGTGCAAGGCCTCAAGGTTATCCTGCTGATGGGGGCAACGGCCACCGGTAAAACCGAGCTTGCGCTCGAAATCAGCAGGCGCTTTCCGGTAGAAATCATCAGCGTTGATTCTGCACTGATTTATCGGGGCATGGATATCGGAACCGCAAAACCAGCGCGCGAGCTACTCGACTCGGTACCGCATCACCTAATCGATATTATTGATCCTGCAGAACCCTATTCGGTCTGGGATTTCGTACAGCAAAGCAGGCGACTGTCGCAGGAAATCAGTGAGCGCGGCAGGATTCCGCTGCTGGCGGGCGGTACCATGATGTATTGCCACGCCTTCGAGCATGGTCTGAATCGGTTACCGCAAGCAAACGAACCACTGCGTCAACGTCTCGTGCAAGAAGCCGAGCAGATAGGTTGGCAGGCGATGCACGACAGGCTGGGCGAGATTGACCCGGTCAGCGCCAATCGAATCAAGCCGACCGATACGCAACGCATCCAGCGTGCTTTAGAGGTACAAGAGCTGTCAGGGCAGCCACTTTCCAGGCTGCAACAGCTCGAGGCGGTTGGTTTTGATGGCAAGATCGAAAAGTTAATCCTTACAGCAAATGACCGTACCAGGCTGCATCAGCGCATCGAAGCGAGGTTCCTGGACATGCTTGAACAGGGATTCATCGAAGAGGTGGAACAACTTAAGGCGCGTCCCGACCTGAACCTGTCACTCCCATCGATGCGCTGTGTTGGATATCGCCAGCTATGGCAATATCTCGATGGCGAGCTCACGCGACGCCAAATGATCGACAAAGGGGTCGCCGCGACGCGTCAACTGGCAAAACGGCAGATAACCTGGTTGCGTAAACAACCCGTGGAAAAGGCGTTCGATTGCTTGAATTACAGTAAAGGTGCTATATTTAGAGGAGTGGAAGCCGCTTTTTCCGACTTTAACTGGAACATTTACACAGGAAGGGAATCATAAACTCTATCCAGGGTTTGCTTTAGGTATACCACGGTAGAACGACAATAATAATTTTAAGGAGTATAAACTATGTCAAAAGGGCAAATGCTACAAGAACCCTACCTGAACGCTTTGCGAAAAGAGCATGTCCCAGTTTCGATTTTTCTGGTGAACGGAATCAAGCTTCAGGGTCAAATCGAATCTTTCGACCAATTTGTAGTGCTGTTGAAGAATAACGTGAGCCAGATGGTGTACAAGCATGCAATATCGACAATCGTTCCCGCGCGAAATGTACACGTCGAACACCCTCATCATGAGGATGAGGCAGGTAACCGCTAGTATATGATCGGCGGTGGAGATCTCGTTGTTCGAATTTGAGCGACCGCGTGGTGGTGAACGAGCGCTTCTGGTTCATATTAACTTTCCGCATCAACCGGATCAGGATGACCTGGCTGAATTTGTCGAGCTGGTTCGTTCTGCCGATGTCGATGATGTAGAACTGATTATCGGTAGCCGCGCAAATCCTTCCGCAAAAACCTTTATCGGCAAGGGAAAACTGGAGGAGATCACTACCCGGGTCAAAGCCCTGGATATCGACGTCGTCTTGTTCAATCATGCGCTGTCGCCGTCACAGGAGAGGAATCTCGAGCAGACCCTGCAGTGCCGGGTTCTCGATCGTACCGGGCTGATTCTTGACATTTTTGCACAGCGAGCGCAGTCATTCGAAGGCAAACTTCAGGTTGAGCTGGCGCAGCTCAAACACCTGTCAACGCGCCTGGTGCGTGGCTGGACGCATCTCGAGCGTCAAAAGGGAGGCATCGGTTTGCGCGGACCCGGAGAGACCCAGCTCGAAACCGATCGTCGCCTGCTGGGTAAACGTATCAAGTATCTCAATCATCGGCTTGGCAAGGTCGCACGTCAACGTGAACTAGGCCGTCAGAAACGAACCAGGGCCAAGGTGCCGACGATTGCGCTGGTCGGATATACCAACGCCGGTAAATCGACTCTGTTCAATGCGCTCACCGACGCATCGGTTTATGCCGCGGACCAGCTTTTTGCGACGCTAGACCCTACCCTGAGAAAGCTGCAACTGTCGCCACAAAGAGAAGTGATACTCGCTGACACCGTGGGTTTTGTCCGGCACCTGCCACATGATCTCGTGGCAGCCTTTCGTGCAACTCTCGTCGAGACTCGCGAGGCCGACCTGATACTGCATGTCGTCGATTGCTCAGATGATGCTCGGCAGGAGAAAATCGAGGCAGTAAACAGGGTTTTGCAGGAAGTCGGTGCAGCAGAGGTTCCACAGCTGTTTATATACAACAAAATCGATATTTCCGGAATCGATGCGCGGATTGACCTCGACAACGAGGAAAAGGCCTGGCGCATCTGGCTTTCAGCGACCACCGGGGCAGGATTCGAAGAGTTGCTCGAGGTTTTGCGCAAACGATTCTGCGAACAGGCTGCTTCGTACCGGCTGGTTTTGAATGCCAGCGAGGGCCAGATCAGGGCATATCTATTCGAAGCCGGGGCTATTGAATCCGAGAATTACGAAAATAATGGCGATATTCACTTGAAACTGAGCATTACGCCCGCATTATTTAACAGGTTGGAGAGCCGATTCGACATTTCGTCAGATCGGCTCGAGATACTTGCAGATGCGCTTGCAGGAGCTGCATGATAGCCATTACAATCCGCACTCTTTAGTGTATCCACGATCCACTGACTATTATTTCTGCATTCGGAGTTAATTATGCCCTGGAACGAACCGGGTAAAGACAAGGATCCCTGGGGGCAAAGAAGCAATGATGGCCCACCGGATCTGGATGAACTGTTTAAAAATCTGCGGGACAAGTTCGGCGGATTGCTTGGCGGTGGTGGCAAGGGCCGGATACCGAAAGTTCCGACGGGTTCCGGCAATCTTCCGGGCGTCATTGGATTCGTCGCCGTTGCGTTGCTGGCGGTATGGGCATTAACCGGTATCTATATCGTCGATGAAGGCTGGCGTGGGGTTGAAACCCGCTTCGGAGAACGGACCGTGGTAACACAGGCTGGACCTCACTGGCATATTCCTTACCCGATAGAGGATGTCGAACAGATCAACGTCGCCGATATCAGGACCGCACGCAACAAGTCCAAAATGCTGACCAGCGACGAGAATATCGTCGTCATGAGTATCGAAATTCAGTACAACGTCAAGGATGCGCAGGACTTCGCGTTCGAAGTGCGTGATCCTGACCTGACCCTGCAACAAACCGCGGAGACAGCGATTCGCGAGGTTGTGGGTAACAATGACATGGATCTGATCATCACTGAAGGGCGTGCAGTGGTCGGTAGTGCGACCAAGGAAATCATGCAACAGATCCTCGACAATTATCGCACAGGTATCAACGTGGTCACGGTCAACATGGACGAAGCCCAACCGCCCGAAGAGGTGCAGGATGCGTTCGAGGATGCGATCAAGGCGCGCGAAGACGAGCAGCGCATTATCAACGAGGCGAATGCTTACCGTAACGATGTCGTGCCGAAAGCGCGAGGTGAAGGGCAGGGCCTGCTCGAACAGGCCGAGGCGTACAAGACACGCGTGGTAAAATCTGCGCAGGGTGAAACCAGTCGTTTCGACCAGTTGTTGTCCGAGTACCAAAGAGCGCCGGAGGTGACCCGCGAACGCATCTACCTCGACACCATCGAATCGGTCATGTTTCGCTCGCCAAAGGTTATGATTGATATACCTGGCGGTAACAACCTCATTTTCCTGCCCCTCGACCAGCTGATGTCGGGTACGGCAGGTGCTAACAATAGACTGCAGGGATTGGGCGGGACGGCGGCCGATACCAAGTCCTTGATCGACGAGTTCAAGAGCAACGTCAACCGTAACCGCAGCCGGGAGACACGCGAATGAATAATATAAAATTCGGTTTTGTACTGCTGCTGGCCGTGGCCGTGGTGATTGCGATGTCAACCTTCATCGTGCACGAACGCGAATTGGCGATAAAGTTCAAGTTGGGTGAGATCGTTGCGTCTGACTACGAGCCCGGGATTTATTTCCAGATTCCGATCATCAATAACGTGAAAAAGTTCGACAGTCGCATCTTGACCCTCGATACGCCATCGGAGCGCTTCCTGACGGCTGAAAAGAAGAACGTGATCGTCAATTCATTCGCCAAGTGGAAGATTGTCGATCCCAAGGTCTTTTACACTGCGACCGCCGGTGACGAGCGCCAGGCCATTGCGCGTATGGCATCGATTATCAACAACGAACTCAAGGGCCAGATTGCCTCCAAGAACATGCGCGAGGTTATCTCCGGCGAACGCGCCACGATCATGCAAGTGGTAACCGATAACGCCGGTATCAAGATTCAGGATTTGGGTATTGAACTTATCGATGTGCGCGTCAAGAAGGTTGAATTACCGGATAATGTCAGTACCAATGTGTATCGTCGTATGGCGACCGAAAGACAAACCGTGGCCAAGGAATTTCGTTCACGCGGCGAGGAAAAGGCCAAGCAGATTCGCGCCAATGCCGATCGTCAGCGCGAGGAAATTCTCGCCGAGGCTTACCGTAAATCAGAAGAGATACGGGGTGAAGGCGATGCCACTGCAGCCAAGACTTACGCGGATTCCTATAACCAGGACAAGGAATTCTATTCTTTCTATCGCAGCATGAAAGCATACGAAGTGAGTTTTGGTAACAATCAGGATATGATCCTGTTGAGCCCGGAGTCCGACTTCTTCAAGTTTTTCAAGGAATCCGAATCACCGTAAATTAATAACAACAGGTATACAATAAGAACGGGCGGCACAGGGCGCCCGTTTTTTATGAGGGGCATATGAATTGGGCTGATTTTTGGGCTGCGCTCGCGGTGGTCATGGTTCTCGAGGGTTTGATACCGTTTGTGAGTCCACGGGGTTACAAGAACATGGTGCAACAAATGGCGGCCATGCCCGAATCAATGCTGAGAAATGTTGGCCTGGTATTGATGCTTGGCGGACTTTTGTTCCTGTATCTGGTACGAGGATAAACGTGACCAAAAAGTCCAGTAAACGCTGGTTACTGCCCGATGGCGTGCAGGAGACTCTGCCGCCGGATGCATTAGCGGTCGAGATGCTGCGCCACGACATCCTGCAGATTTTTAACCGCTGGGGTTATGACCTGGTCATGCCGGCGATGATTGAGTACCGGGATTCGCTGTTGACCGGGACGGCCCATTCACTGGATACCCGGACATTCGCGCTGGTGGATCAGCTCTCGGGCAAGCAAATGGGAGTGCGTTCCGACATGACACCGCAGGTAACGCGCATTGACGCGCACCTGTTAGCCGACGATGCCCGTCATCACCGGGTTTCCCGGTTGTGCTATTGCGGGCATTTGTTACATGCCGTCGGTGACGCCATGACCTCAAGCCGTACACCGTTACAGATTGGTGCCGAAATCTTCGGCAGCGACTCGATCAGCGCCGATGTCGAGGTCGTCAGCCTGATGGTCGCCACGTTGCACGCGGTTGGGCTGCATAATATTTCGATCGACATCGGCCATGTCGGCATTTTCCGCAACCTGGTCAAGAATACGCCACTTGATTGGGAGCAGGAAAACCGGTTGTTCGATATGCTGCAGCGCAAGTCTATTCCGGATTTAAAGGCATACCTGCAAGATCTGTCGTTAGATGATCGCTTGTCTGAGCAACTTTGCCAGCTGGCGTTACTGAACGGGGATATTTCGGTAATCGACAAGGCGCGCAAGATTTACCATGACGTCGGCGACGAGCTAACGGTCGTGCTCGACGATATATATAAAGTAGTGCAATCACTGCAGCAAAAGTATCCCGATACCCCTATAAATTGTGATCTGGCGGAACTGCGCGGTTATAGTTATCACACCGGGTTGGTGTTTACCGCATTTTTACCGGGGCAGGGATCCGAAATTGCACGCGGTGGTCGTTATGACGATGTTGGTGAGGTGTTTGGCAATGCCAGGCCGGCAACCGGATTCAGCGCTGATTTATTGAATCTTTACCAGCTTTGCGGCGCGCGTGGAGAGTTTGAGGCAGGTATTCTGGTGCCCGATGAAGACGACGCGGCGCTGGCTGAATTGATACAGCAATTGCGCGCCGACGGCGAACGGGTCGTGGTGGATTTGACGCGCGGTAAATCGAGCGCAGCAGATCAGCAATGCGATCGCCAGGTGGTACAGTCAAATGGCACCTGGAGCATTAAAGAGGTTTAACGGCTAGTGGCAAAAACAGTGGTTGTAATCGGTACCCAGTGGGGAGACGAAGGCAAGGGCAAGATCGTTGACTTGTTGACCGACCAGGCCAGCGCCGTGGTGCGCTTCCAGGGTGGACACAACGCCGGACACACGCTGGTCATCGACGGTGTAAAAACCGTTCTGCACCTGATTCCGTCGGGGGTACTGCGGGAGGACATAAAATGCCTGATTGGCAACGGCGTTGTGTTGTCTCCAGAAGCGTTGTTGAAGGAACTGACACATCTCGAATCGAGTGGTGTTCCTGCCCGCGAACGCCTTGTTATCAGCGAGGCCTGCCCGTTGATATTGCCCTACCACGTAGCACTGGATCAGGCGCGTGAAAAGGCGCGCGGCAACAAAGCCATCGGTACCACCGGGCGCGGCATTGGTCCCTGTTACGAAGACAAGGCCGCGCGACGCGGTATCCGCCTCGGTGAAATGCTGCAAGAGCAGCACTTTGCGGCGCGGTTGGCAGAAGTACTTGAATATCACAATTTTTCCCTCGAACATTATTTCAAGGTTGCGCCGCTCGATTACCAGCAAATGCTTGACGAGGCGCTGGAGCAGGCCGAGCAAATGCGCGCTATGGTGGGTGACGTCACATCCATTTTGCACCAGTTAATCGATCAGGGTGCTGCTGTCATGTTCGAGGGTGCGCAGGGTGCATTGCTGGATATCGATCACGGTACCTATCCCTATGTAACCTCGTCTACGACTACGGCGGGGGGCGCTGCCTCGGGCTCCGGGGTTGGTCCGCGTGACCTGGGTTACATTCTGGGTATCGTCAAGGCTTACACGACGCGGGTCGGGGCCGGACCTTTTCCGACCGAGCTGGATGACGCTAGCGGCGAGCACATGGGTGAAAAAGGTCATGAATTTGGTGCTACCACGGGGCGCAAACGGCGCTGCGGCTGGCTCGACCTGGTCGCACTCAAGCGCTCGTTGCAGATCAATTCGGTGACCGGGATTTGTATCACCAAGCTCGATGTGCTGGATGGGCTGGAAACCCTGAAACTCGCCATTGCCTATCGTTTCCAGGGCGAAGAAGTCACGATTCCGCCCACCGGGGCCGAAAATTTTGCGGCCTGCGAGCCGGTATACATCGAAATGCCGGGCTGGCAGACATCGACCGTGGGATTGAAATCCTGGGACGAATTGCCGGCCGCCGCGATTGGTTATCTACAGAAGATCGAGGAACTATGCCAGGTACCCATCGATATCGTATCGACTGGGCCAGATCGAAACGAAACTATTATTCTAAGTAATCCATTTGACAGTTAAAATTTGGATATTTCGCAGGAAGTATTACTAAACCAATCCTCGAGAATATAGCTATACTGATGTGATCTATGTTTACGCAATCCTTTCATCTTCTTGCGGTCGGATTTTTGTTGCTCACAAATGTTGCAGCCGCGAATACTTCGGTCTGGCAAGAGCTACCTCAAGGCTTGTCGGGGGTTCAACAACGTGCGTTATCGGAAAATTCGCCGAATCGCTACTTCCTGGCTGACGATGCGGCGTTGCGCAGTGCATTTATCCAGGCTCCGCATGAAAATAGCGGTGACCTGAGCCAGCATATTCAGTTGCCCATGCCCGACGGCAAGCTGGCGAAATTCAGCATACTTGAATCCCCGATAATGGCACCCGAACTTGCGGCCAAATACCCGGAAATCAGGACTTACCGGGTGATTGGCGTTGATGATCAACATGCGCAGGGTCGCGTTAGTATCACGCCACTGGGTTTCAGCGGCATGATCGATACCGACGTTGGAAGGGTAATCATAAGCCCGGACAATTTTAAGGCGCAGGATCACGTCTACCGCACCGGATTTGCGGCTCAACAGGGTTCAGCTGTTTACAACTGTGGCGTACATGAACATGCAAATGATATAAGTGAGTGGATTGATCCTCAGTTAAAAACGGCAAACCGGGTAACTGGTAACCTGCAGCAATATGATCTCGCAGTTGCGGCTACGTTTGAGTACTACGATTTTTTCGATAGTCCCCCGAGCACTAGCGGTACGACATCCGCAATTGTCATGACCATCAACCAGGTTAACCTGGTTTATGAACGCGATCTCGGTATCAGGCTCAGGCTGGTTGCCAATAACGATGAGATCTATGAAACCGTCAATGGCAGCATGTTAGGAAACGACGATGCTTTTGAGTTGCTGGGCCAGGTCAACCCCTGGATTGACACCAACCTCACCGGTGGTGACAACGCTTACGATATCGGACATGTTTTCAGTAAACCGACGTTTGGGGGGGGTGTCGCGTTTCTTGGTGCGGTTTGTGACGACACTATCAAGGCTGGTGGGGTTTCGGGACTGGATAATCCCTTCATGAACCCGGCTTTCGACATAGACCTGGTGGCGCATGAAATTGGTCATCAATTCAATGCCGAGCACAGTTTTAATGGAACCACCAGCAGCTGTATTAACAGGAATGAATCGACCGCATACGAACCCGGTAGCGGCTCGACGATCATGGCCTATGCCGGCATCTGTATTGCGGAAAATTTGCAGTTAAACAGCGATGCCACGTTTCATGCTGGCAGCATAGCAGAGATCAACGCATTCGCCTCCGGCCCTGCCACCTGTTTCGACCTGGTTGCGACGACGCCTGCCGGCAATAATGATCCGGATATAACCATGGTCAACGATACTAATATTCCGGCCAACACGCCGTTTATACTCGACGCTGTGGCATCGGATATGGATATGAATACACTCAGTTACCAATGGGATCAAATGAATACCGGATGCCCGACAGACGCGGCCAGTTTTGGTACCGATAACGGCAGCAACCCGCTGTTTCGCAGCTATATTCCGCGTATTGACTCATGGCGTAATTTTCCGGCGCTCGGCACCCAGTTGCAGGGCAGGTACGATAAGGCGGAAGTATTGCCTTGCCAAAATCGTAATCTCGACTTCCGTGTGACAGTACGTGATGGCGTCAGCGGGCAGGATATTGAAAATGTACGGGTTGCCGTCACCAATTCTGCTGGTCCATTTGAAATTACCAACCTGAGTGCTCCGCAGGCGCTTGCTGCCGGTACTCCTTTTGCCGTCGATTGGGACGTTGCCAATACTGACCTTGCGCCGATTAACTGCGCCAACGTCGACATCGATTTAATGACCTTTGCCGCGGGCTACACTAGCTATTCGGTTTATCCACTGGCCACCATGACGGCCAATGACGGTAGCGAGTCGGTAACCATTGCGCCGGCGACCAGCGAACACCCGCTGGCGCGGATACGTGTGAAATGCAGTAATAATATCTTTTACGATATTTCGGATGCGGATTTGACGGTCACGCCAACCGGGGGACCAGTGATGCTGGGCGACACTGATTTCACTACCCAGTTTTATGCAAACCTCGCGACCACCGGGTTTGCCGCCCCAGCCTGCGGTGCGGTCATCGATTGCTCACCGCCACCACCAGTCGTTGACGATTCACCGGGTTCTAACAGAGATGCGAGTGCGTTTGGTTATGGCTGGATGCTGATTTTTGCGGGGCTCGCTATCTTCAGGCACTGGCTGCGCCCACACTGATTTAATTAAAAGCTGAATCGACCCTCCTCGCTTCCCCTAGAACGTAACACAGCTACCTTTAAAGTTTCATCGCGCAGTTCGATTTCGCCAGAACCTTCTTGCTGGATTAGAAATTTATGTTCACTGGAACAATGGTTAAATCAGTCACAGCACAATACCCGAAAAAAAACTATTGTTCAGGCTCTAATCATTAATAGTTGTTCCTATTAATGCGTACTTTAATTGTGTGTCCTGGTTCTCGTTTCGGATATTTAAGCACTGTCAAACCTTGACAATGAACATTAAAAAGGTACGATAAGTAACTGAAATTAAATTTAATTTAGTCAGGAAAATTTTGCCCTGGTCATCGCTTTATTAAGTCGCATGCCAGGCAAAAGGCTCTGGAGATTTAATGCCGAGACAGGTCGCAACAGTCATCGCCGTGTTCTTGTTACTGGGTTCAGTTGCGGCAAATGCCAGCCAGCAGATCTGGCAGGTCATGACATCAGAGCCGTCAGGATCACGCGGCGTTATTCAGGGCTCCCGTCACTTCAGCGCCGATGAGACCGGATTGCGCAACCTGCTGAGCTCGGTGCCGCACAGGTCATCGGGTGATTTCTCGCAACAAATCCATCTGCCAATGCCGGACGGCAATCTGGCTCGTTTCCAGGTTGTTGAATCTCCAATCATGGCAGACGGCCTTGCGCAACGTTATCCAGAAATAAAGGCCTTCAAGGTATTTGGAATTGACGACGAGCATGCCTCCGGTCGCATCGATATCAGCGCACGGGGTTTTAGCGGAATGCTGCAGACCTCACAGGGCAGGGTGTTTATCGATCCTGACTACTCGTCATCACAATCGAACCTTTACGTATCGCGATATCGAAACTCGGGGCAATCGAGCCCACAATTCTCCTGTGGGGTACACGCGATCGATCGCAGCCGTGAACTTTCTCAAACCGTCGAGAGTAAAGCTGCACAAAGAATGCCGGGCATGCTGCTCGAGTATCGGCTGGCGGTGTCAGCAACCGAGGAATATGTTGCGGCCGTGTATGACCACTCGATTTCAGCTTCAGCAGTTGACCAGGCACAGGCCGCTATTTTCACTGCGATTAACCGGGTCAACCAGATCTACGAACGTGACCTGGGAGTACGCCTGGTGCTGGTGTCAGACAATCAGCAACTTATCGAGAACGGCTCCAATGTGGCTTTATCGAATTATGATCCGTTAAAGATGTTCAAGGAAAACGCAAACTGGATCAATGCGGAAATCGGTATTGAGCACTATGATATTGGCCACGTTTTTGGCACCAGCGGTGGTGGTCTGGCCAGGGTGGGTTCAGTTTGCAACAACACGAGCGGCAGCAGCGGTACCTACAAGGCACATGGTGTTACCGGTCTCCACAACCCGATAGGTGATTTATTCTATATCGATTATATTGCGCATGAAATCGGACACCAGTTTGGTGCCGAGCACAGTTTTAACGGCTCTACCTCAAGCTGTGGGCGCAGTAACCGGGTTGCCGGATCCGCATTTGAACCGGGCAGCGGCTCGAGCATTATGGGTTATGCAGGCCTGTGCGGAGTCGAGGACCTGCAGTCGAACAGCGACGACACCTTTCACGCGGGCAGCATTTCGCAAATCGATGCTTTCACCGATAGCGCCGGGCTGCTGGCTTGCGCGACCCAATCGCCAACCTTTAATTCCGATCCGGTAGTCATGTCAGGCACGCCTGACAGGGTGATACCTTCGAATACCCCGTTTGAACTCGACAATGAATTGGTCGCCGACTCCGGTCCCCTCAGTTACCAATGGGACCAGATGAACAGTGGCAGCGCGACGGATGCAAGCAGTTTCGGAACCGATCTTGGAAACAATCCGCTCTTCAGAAGTTATCCGCCGCGTGCGGATTCCCGGCGTAATTTTCCGGCACTGGGTACACAGCTCAATAGCGAGTTTGACGATGCTGAAGTTTTGCCCTGTTTAACCCGAAATCTCGATTTCAGGCTAACGGTGCGCGATCTTGATGGCGGCCAGGCGACCGATGATGTGCGGGTGTCGGTAGACGCGGATTCCGGGCCTTTCAGAGTGACCAGTTTCACCAGTTCGCAGACCATCGATGCGGGTAGCCCGCTTTTTATCAAATGGGATATTGCTAACACCGACCAAGCCCCGGTTAATTGCAAAAACGTCGATATCGATTTGTTGACGTTCAATGATGCGAATTACAGTCGCTATTCAGTCCATTCGTTAGAAATCCTGACGCCCAACGACGGAGGGCAAGTGGTAAACTTTCCGTTACCAGGTTTGTCACACCCCCGTGCCCGGCTCCGGGTGAAATGCAGCAACAACATTTTCTACGATTTATCGGATGCCGATCTGTTCATTCAGGGTAACCAGCCGTCATCGATTTACTCAGACAGTGACGCGAAAACCTACTTCAATAACGGCGGTACGGTTGGCACGACCGCACCCTCCTGTTTGGCAAGTTCGGCACTTACCGAACGCAGCGGGGGCGGCTCTGGCTCGGGTGCTATCGATGCCGTCTGGCTGTTGCTGTTAAGCCTGTTGTTTTCGGCAGTTAAAATTTACCGGCGCTACGGCTTGCAGTGAAGCTTGATGATGGCGTTGTACTGCAACGCATAGCTGCGGGCTTTTTGCATCAGGCGCAGGTGCTCGTCGCTGCGCACCACGTCGGATATGCCTTCGATGAGTTGCACACCACATTGCTCCTGATACTTCAACGTATCTTCTTCCTTGATTCCCGGGATATTTACGGAACGGGTTGCTAGGCCCAGCAAGCGCAGGTCATTTTGTTTTATGGCCTGGTTGGCATCGGCCTGGGGGTCGGCTGCATCCAGCCACTGTAATTTCAGTTCGTAAGGATCGACCGGGTCCGACGAAGTCGCACAGGATGCCTGCAGGCTCAGTAATGCTGCAAGCAAAACCGCGTTTATTTCCGACCATCGCATTACTGCAAAACCATGCTGAACATTTCTCTGTTGGTGCCCAGGAGAGGACTTGAACCTCCACGACCTTACGGTCACTAGCACCTGAAGCTAGCGCGTCTACCAATTCCGCCACCTGGGCATGGCGCGGGAATATACACCACCTGGTAGTTGCTCGGCAAATGTTTCTATATACTCGCGATCTTGCAATGGATAACCTATGCCCAGAAAATCGAAGACTACTTCCAAAGACCCTTTCCAGAAGCGTGAACAAGCTAAATACGACCAGCCGATAGCCAGCCGGGAGCATCTGCTCGAACTGCTGAATTCGCAGAAGGTTCCGCTTCCGCAGGAACATATCGCCGATGCTTTGGGTTACCAGGATGAGACCAGGCTCGAAGCCCTGCGCCGTCGATTACAGGCGATGGTGCGCGACGGACAGTTGTTTCGCAATCGGCGCGGGGGTTACCTGAGTTTCGATCACATGGATCTCGAGAAAGGCTACGTTCAATCGCATGCCGATGGTTTTGGATTCGTAACCCCTGAATCGGGTGGCAGAGATATTTTTCTGCCGGCACGAGAAATGCGTACCCTCATGAACGGCGACAAGGTGGCCATTAAAATTACCAGTATAGATAAGCGGCGAGAGCGCGCCGAGGGAGCCTTGGTGTCGGTACTTGAGCGCGCACACGAGACACTGGTGGGTCGGTATTTCCGTGAGAGCGGGATCGAGTTCGTGATACCGGATGACAAGCGCCTGGTACAGGATGTGCTGCTTAATCGCGAAGTCGGTCACCATGCAAAACCCGGCGATATCGTGCTGGTTCGAATCACCGAATATCCGTCGCATCACAATCAGCCGATCGGCTTGATCGAGCACGTGCTGGGGCAGGAAAACGCTCCCGGCATGGAAGTCACGATCGCGGTCAATACGCACCATATCCCGCATCACTGGAACGACGCGGTCATGAAATCAATCCGAAATCTGAAGGACCAGGTAGCTGCAGTCGATAAGAAAAATCGACGCGATTTGCGACAGCTTGCTTTCGTTACAATCGATGGTGCCGACGCCCGCGATTTCGATGATGCTGTTTACTGTGAACCGCAGGCCAACGGATATCGGCTATATGTTGCAATCGCTGATGTTGCACATTACGTAAAAAGTGATTCCCCGCTCGATCTCGAGGCCCAAAACCGCGGCACATCCGTATATTTCCCGGGCGAAGTCATCCCGATGCTGCCCGAAGTTTTATCGAATGGGCTATGTTCATTGAATCCGAAAGTCGATCGCCTGTGCCTGGTTTGTAGCATGGATATCAATCCGCAGGGGACCATCAAGCAGTACGATTTTTTCGAAGCCGTGATTCATTCACAGGCACGCCTTGTCTATGACGACGTGGCAGCTGTTTTATTTGACGGTGAAAAGCCTCGTGGCAGAATGTCCGTCGAGGTAAGTAGTAATCTGGATAGGCTCAAACAGGTCTACCAGGCGTTGTCGAAAGCGCGTCGACGCCGCCATGCGATCGAATTTGAAACCCATGAAGTCATATTCAAATATGATCGTCAGCGTAAAATCGAGGCGATAGTGCCGTATCAAAGAAACCAGGCGCACCAGTTGATCGAGGAATGCATGATTGCGGCAAACATCTGTGCCGCAAGAATGCTAAAGAAGAACAAGCTACCAACCCTGTACCGTAATCATGAGGGCGTCAACGCCGACAAACTGCCTAATCTGCGGGAATTCCTGGCGAGCTTCGGTATCGCACTGGGTACCGAGAATCCAACCCCGGCTGACTATGCTCGGGTAGTCGAGCAGTCTCGCGAGCGCCCGGAGAGCGATATGATTCAGACCGTGATATTGCGTTCGATGTTGCAGGCGAATTATAGCCCTGATCCCAAAGTAGGTCATTTCGGCCTGGCACTGAAGGATTATGCCCATTTCACGTCGCCGATTCGGCGCTACCCGGACCTGCTGGTTCACCGTGGCATCAAGCACTGGATCGGCCGCCAAGCTGCTGCTGGCTTCGGTTACGATCTCGCGCAAATGACCGTGCTGGGAGAATCCTGTTCACGCTACGAGCGACGTGCTGATGATGCGACACGCGATGCGGAAGACTGGCTTAAATGTGAATTTCTACAAAAGCATATCGGCAAGCAATACAGCGGCATCGTAACCGGGGTTACCAACTTTGGACTGTTTGTGCAACTGGATGATTTATTGATTGATGGACTGGTACATGTGACTGCCCTCAAGCGGGATTACTACCAATTTGATCCGGCGTATCATCGGCTGGTCGGCGAATTGACCAGACGTAGCTACCAGCTCGGCGATCGGCTGGAGGTGGAGGTTGCCAGGGTAAACCTTGAGGATCGCAAAATTGATTTTGACCTGGTTGGAGTCGTCGACGAAAAACCACCGATCAATCCAAGGCGAAGAGGGAAAAAGCGCAAATCCAGGAAAAAAACAGGGACCCGAACCCGATCAAGATGAGCAGCAGCATGATATACGGCGTCCATGCGGTTTCGCGCCGTCTTCAACAGGCGCCAGAGCTCTGTATCGAGCTGATTCTTGCCGATATGCCTGGTCCCCGGTTGCAACGGCTAGTCGACCTGGCCCGCGCCGCGGAGGTTGAAGTGCACACCGAGAGCCGTGCAGCCCTGACGCGGCTGTGCGGTACCGAAAAGCATCAGGGTTGCCTGCTCAAAACACATGAATCGGCGTCGACGATGGATTTTAAAACATGCCTGCTCGGCGTACATCAAGGCACATTGTTACTGGTGCTGGACGGGATCCAGGACCCGCATAACCTCGGTGCCTGCCTGCGCACGGCAGATGCCTGTGGTGTAGATGCAGTCATTATCCCGCGTGACCGCGCGGTCAAGGTGAATGCGACCGTACGTAAGGTTGCGGCCGGCGGAGCCGAATCGGTACCAGTCATCGAAGTCACCAATATTGCGCGCAGCCTGAAAGACCTGAAGCAGGCCGGTGTATGGATATTTGGTACCACCGATATGGCCGAAGACAGTTTCTACGATCACGACTATGGTGGACCCGTGGCGCTGGTCATGGGAGCCGAAGGTACGGGTTTACGCCGATTGACCCGCGAATCCTGTGATCACCTGGTCAAGCTGCCAATGCTGGGCCAGGTTGAAAACCTGAACGTCTCGGTCGCGACCGGCGTTTGCCTGTACGAAATATTGCGTTCGCGAATGCGCCGGCCCACTATTGCTTAAGCCGGGGTGCTCGGGTACAATCCGCGCTCCTTGTTTCGGTGCCTGCAAAAGTGCCCGATCCAGGCTCCTTGCTCCACAGGCCTGATCCTGGGGGCATCATCCCATGAGGAGAACAAATGAGACATTATGAAATCGTGTTGCTGGTCCACCCTGACCAGAGTGAACAAGTGCCCGCGATGGTGGAACGCTATCGCAACATGATTGTCAATTCAGGCGGGTCCGTCCATCGCGAGGAGGATTGGGGTCGTCGCCAGCTCGAATTTCCCATCAAGAAAATTCACAAAGCGCATTACGTGCTGATGAATATCGAGTGCAGCAAAGAAATTCTGGATGAACTTGAATCGGCATTTCGCTTCAATGACGCGGTGCTAAGACACCTGACGCTCACCTGTAAGGCAGCCATCACCGAGAAATCGGCCATGATGATGGAGGTTGAACGTGAGGAATCCGCTAAATCCAGCGATCGCAGACCTGTCGCGTCCAGCGATGATGCCGAAAACAGCGTGGAAGAGGTTGTTGAAGCATTGGTTGATCCAGAGGTCGACGAATTGGTTCCGGAAGCCGACGTGGTCGCCGAGATTGAAGCTGGAGCAGACGTTGAAACCAGCCCTATTGAAGAAGAGGTGAATTAATCATGTCACGTTATTTTCGTCGTAAGCGCTTCTGCAAGTTCACCGCTGAAGGTACCGAGCAGATCGACTACAAGGATCTGGAAACACTCAAGGAGTACATTACCGAAACCGGAAAAATCGTACCCAGTCGGGTGACCGGTACCAAGGCAAAGTATCAACGTCAGTTGGCGACAGCAATCAAGCGTGCCAGGTTCCTTTCCCTGCTGCCTTATACAGATCAGCACAAGCTGAGATAAACCGGGTGGGTGTCACGATGTTGGCACTGGCAAGATTTACCCTCAAAGGACCCTACCAGGCAGCGGCGGTCGTTGGATTGCTGGCAGTGCTGGCGGTGTTCATTCCGCCGATGGCGCCAAATACGGTACTCGGGCTGGTGGCCGGATCCATGTGCATGCTGCTGTCCTGCACGCTGGTTGGGCTGGTGATATTAACCCAGGGATCAGTGTCCGGGCTCAAGGCAATCGGCGTATCAATCGTCGGAATTACCCTGGTTGCCTGGGTGTTGATCAGTGCCCCTGAACTGGGACTATGGACCGGGCTGGTGCAATGGTTACCGATTATCCTGTTGACGCAAACGCTGCGCAGCAGCAAGTCACTGGCGCTGACCATGCTGGTTGGGCTGGCTATCGGTGTGATAGGCGTTGGGGTGCAATACCTGGTCTGGAATAATCTGGAAGCCGTGATGGTTTCGCAGGCGATCCAGCGCACGGGACAGGTCGACCAGCTCGATGAAAAGCTGGTGGAACGAAATATCCAGCTGGTGCGATTGTTTGTGCTGGCGCTGGTAGCCATGGCTTACCTGGTCTTCATGCTGATCGTTTTGATCGCAAGATGGATGCAGGCAAGCCTTGCCGAATCGCGGGGTTTCAGCCAGGAATTCAGGGCGTTATCGCTGGGAAAACCCACTGCCTCAGGAGCGCTCCTGTTAATGGTGGTCAGTTTCTGGATCGATCAATCCTGGTTGATCAGCCTGGCGTTACTGGTTGTGGTTGGCTTTATGTTTCAGGGCATAGCGGTAGTGCATGCCAAGCTGGCGCCACGCAGGCAGGCGCGAATGCTACTGGTGCTATTTTACACGCTATTGCTGGTTTTCCCGCAGGTGGTGGCATTGACCGCCATTACCGGGGTGCTTGATAACTGGTTGGTTTTCAGAAAAAATGCTGTAAAACCAAGTGATGATAATGATTTGTGAGATGAGGTAATCTAATGGAAGTCATCCTTTTGGAAAATATTGAAAACCTGGGTTCGGTGGGAGACAAGGTCACCGTCAAAGCCGGGTTTGCCCGCAATTACCTGGTGCCACAGGCCAAGGCCAAGGTTGCCACTGCCGAAAATATGGCGGAGTTTGAAGCGCGCCGGGCGGAACTGGAAAAAGCGGCTGCCGAGGCCAGGGTAACAGCAGAAGCCCGCAGACAGGCGATCGAGTCACTGGGTGTAATCGAGGTAACCGCACGGGTGGGCTCGGAAGGCAAGTTGTTCGGTTCGATTGGAGTTGCCGATGTCTGTGAGGCGATCGCAACGCTTGGGGAAACCGTGGAAAAAAGCGAGATCCGCATGCCGGAAGGCGCTCTGCGCGTTACCGGCGAGCATATTGTTGATATTCATCTCTACACCGATATCGACACCCAGGTGACAATTAATATCATCGGCGAGGAATAAAAAACCGAAGATCGCAATAAATTTAAAAAGGCTGCTGCTTAAGTAGCCTTTTACTTTTGGGCGCCGACAAAAAGGTTTATCATTAGCGATCCATGTCGATCTTCCTTCACGCCAGATATGTCTGAAATCTCCTCCCGCGTAGCCGAGCTGAGCCAGCGTGTCGATGAACTCAAGGTTCCTCCGCATTCCATGGAAGCCGAACAGTCGGTCATCGGCGGCTTAATGCTGGACAACCGGTCCTGGGACGATATCGCGGATATTGTTAATGAGCAGGATTTCTACCGACACGATCACAGCCTGATACTCAGGGCGATCAATTCGCTGGCGCAAGAAGACAAGCCCTACGACGTGGTGACGGTTTCAGAATGGCTGGGTTCCCGGGGTGAACTCGAATCCATCGGCGGGCTTGCCTACCTGAGTATTCTCGCCAACGACACCCCGACCGCCGTTAACGTCAAGGCATACGCGAATATCGTGCGCGAGTACTCGATATTGCGCAGTCTGATCCAAGTTGGAAACGAAATTTCGGCCAGTGCCTATAACTCCGATGGTCGTCCCAGCAGGGAAATACTTGATGAAGCGGAGCGCAAGGTTTTCATGATTGCCGAGCAAAGTGCCGGAAATCGCGAGGGCTTTGAAGTAATCAACGATCTGCTGGGACGGGCCGTGCAACGCGTCGAGGAAATGTATCGCAACAAGGAGGCGATCACCGGGATCGCAACCGGGTTCAATCTCTTCGATGATAAAACCTCGGGCCTGCAGAACTCTGATCTGATCATCATCGCCGGGCGCCCGTCGATGGGTAAAACCAGCCTTGCGATGAATATTGCCGAAACTGCGGCTCTGAATGGTGAAAAGTCGGTAGCCGTGTTCAGCATGGAGATGCCAGGCGAACAGCTGGCGCTGCGCATGATGTCTTCATTAGGGCGTATCGACCAGCATAACCTGCGCACCGGCAAGCTCGATGATCATGACTGGCCGAGACTGATTTCATCGGTCAATATGCTTTCCAAGGCAAAATTGTTTATCGATGATACACCGGCGCTGACACCCACCGAGTTGCGTGCGCGTACCCGCCGCCTGAAACGAGAGCACGGGCTGGACCTGGTGGTTATCGATTACCTGCAGTTGATGCAGGTCTCCGGTTCTACCGAAAACAGGGCGACGGAAATTTCCGAGATTTCACGCTCCCTAAAGGCGCTTGCAAAGGAATTGAACGTGCCGGTAGTTGCACTTTCGCAATTGAATCGAAGTGTCGAGTCGAGGCCGGACAAACGGCCGGTCATGTCCGACTTGCGTGAATCCGGCAGTATTGAACAGGATGCCGACGTCATTTTGTTTATTTATCGTGACGAGGTGTATAACCCTGAAAGCGCCGACCAGGGTGTCGCCGAGTTGTTGATTCGCAAGCAACGCAATGGGCCGATAGGCATGGTTAAGCTGGCTTTTCTCGGGCAGTACACGCGTTTCGAAAATCTTGCGTTCGATCACTACGGAGGCGAGTTTGAATAGCCATGGGGCGAACCGGCATTCACGCGCAATCATCGACCTCGAAGCGTTACGACAAAATTACCGGTATTTAAAAGAGACGGCAGGCGGTAACCGGCTCATCGCCGTGATCAAGGCCGACGCCTATGGCCATGGCGCAGTCGAAGTTGCAACCGCACTTGCCGATGCCGATGCCGATGCGTTTGCAGTAGCCACAGTGGGCGAGGCGGTGGTGCTGCGACAGGCGGGGGTTACGCAGAAAATTATCATCATGAGCGGCTTTGTCCGCCTGGCGGAGTTGCAGTCCTGCATCGATTATTCCCTTGATCCGGTATTGCATCACCAGTTTCATCTCGATTGTTTACAAGCAGTACCCGATCTCAGCGATCTCGAAGTCTGGTTGAAAATTGATACCGGCATGGGCAGGCTTGGATTCTCACGGGAACGAGGGCGCGAAATCGTTGATTTCCTGGCCGGCCTGAATACGCTGGGGGGCATTCGCATGATGACTCACCTCGCTCATGCCGACGCCGTTGACAGTGGCTTCACCGAATTACAAATGGGCCAGGTCAAGTCTCTCGGTCTCGACGACTACGAGTGGGGTATTGCTAATTCGGCAGGGATACTCGGTTGGCCCGACACCCACCGTATATGGGTGCGCGCAGGAATAGCACTCTACGGCGCCGATCCGATGTCTGATCGTAAGCAGATGCAACGCGAACTGCGGCCTGCCATGGTCATGAAATCACTGGTGCTTGCGGTCAATGCGCATCAAAAGGGGGACATGATCGGTTATGGCAATACCTACACCTGTCCCGTTGATATGACGATTGCAGTAGTCGCGGCCGGTTACGCGGATGGCTATCCTCGACACAAGGTTGATAGCGCGCAAATTGAGATACAGGGCAAGTTATGTGATGTCGTCGGGAGGGTATCGATGGATATGATCACGGCTGATGTCAGTCATCTGGAGGATGTCCGGATTGACGACGAGGTGACACTGTTTGGAGCGAATCCGGACGTCAATGACCTCGCCGATTGCTCGCAAACCATCGCCTACGAAATCCTGTGCAACGTCGGTGCCCACGTAAAACGGGAATATATCGGTTAATTATTAAGACCGTGATCCCGCAAATCGAGAACCATCGTCGCCCAACTAAAAATTTGTCATCCCGCGCCCGAAATACGTCATCCCGCGGCTTGACCGCGGGATCCAGAAAGACCCGACCCATTCAAACGATCCTGGATCCCGCCGGTCCGACGCCTCGGGTCAAGCCGCGGTATGACAGACAGCTCAATTTACACTGGCAAATCAGCCTAAATATCCGTAGAATCGCGCCTTCAATTTCTGCGCCTGTAGCTCAGCTGGATAGAGTACTCGGCTACGAACCGAGCGGTCGGGAGTTCGAATCTCTCCAGGCGCGCCATCTTTAAACCCTTTTAGGTCAGTGACTTATGAGGGTTTTTTTAATGTTATTCATAAGATTGGTTTTCTCCTAAGCACATAACGCCTCGCATCAGCGGCAGACAAAGCGCGTAGCGGATTGGCTGTCCGGCTGCATGCGCTTGTTAGGCAATTTCCTCTACTCCCACACATTAGCATTCTCTTCGAAATCGGAACGTATTGGACCAATAACACAAAATCGATGCTTACTTGGTGCTTCCATAACTACCCATTTCTCCATCCTTTCTACTATCTCGGCACCTAGGGACAGCAATCTATTCACTTCGGCCTCGATGTCATCTGTTTCGATATCAAAATGGACCCGGTTTGGGTGATCGACCTTCTGTAAAATTACTTGCGCCTCGCTAGGCGTCCCGTTGAGCCGCACGTATCGTTGGTTTATTTGCCCTTCTTGAGACTCTGGTTCGGCTCCTAGAGCCGCTCCCCAGAATTCAGCATGTTCAAATAAATCTTCAGATTGGCAATCCACTACCAATGCACCTAAGCGACTTTTATGCATATTAAATTCTCCAAGATTTGGCTCAGTTGCCTAACAGCTGAATTATGAGGTAATTGACTCGATAACTCATTATCGTTTCATTGTTGAGTGTCCGTTCATGGCCGTTTCGAGAAGCCCAGCTAGTTCATCTGAGGGTCCGCTTACGAGAAAGCTGCCGCTCAAACTGGATCAATCAGCGGCGATCTACGACCCTGAGCGGAAATTCACAAGGCAAGGTGGAAAATATAAAATGCCAACAAAACGCATCGAATTGGTTGGAGAACAATAATGAATAAGGTTGAGGAGTTTGGTCCACTTGACCCATCAAGTGGTGTAAGCCCTGAGGATTACAGGAAAGCGGTTGTCTTTGAGCTTAGCTCACCTTTAGGGGGTAATTGGAAGACTGAAATTGTCGAAGTATGCGGTCAAGTTTTTGTGCGCGCGTTTCCTCCATTGCATCGCGGCCCAGTATCAGCAAACTACTCAGATCATGGAGGAAAGTATTCATTAAGTGGATATACCGGAGAAATTGAGGAGCCTACGGAGGGAGTTAAATACTTATTAGATTTCATCTCCATGGCCTTAACTCGCAACGATCCAGACAATCTAGCAAGTGATCGCGACTCAAAAGAAGGCTTTCCTCCCGCAAGGCTACCGAAAATACCTTTGAAATGGTTTTACAAACCTAGAATGTTGGCCAAACCTCCCAAGTTTTCAAAGATGAAACTGGGTGATGTTATCGACTGGCAACAACGTTTCTTTGATACCCAGAAACTGCCCGGTGGTGGTTATCACTCTGGTTTAGTTTCAACCGGTCTAGGCAAGTATCAGTTCGATAGGTTCCATCTTCCAGAACTTGCACAAACCTCTGGCACCTCAATGAAAGCGATATTTGATGAGCAGCTGCAGGATTATTTTGCGCTTAGGCTTCTAGCTGGTGCTGATCTCTACGATTATTTGAACGACCAGTTAGAAGCCCAGGTCTTTGCCTATAGATTGGCATTACATTGGCCGGGTCTACCATTGGTCTCTGAGGGGCATACGGACGGTTGGGGTAGCAAATATGAACCTGGATATAGTTCTGTCTCTGGTAGTGTACCGATGGTGGGTTGGAAGACATTCTTACTTGCTGTCCAGAATGTAAAAGTGCGATAGTTGTGTACCAATCAAAGGGGTCAGTGTCGATTGATTACGGTTAGACACGAATGTCTGTTCCTGGCCGGAGATTGCCCCCTACCAGTACTCGACGAGCGTCAGCTTTGGGGAAATAGTTAGTATCAGCGCGAGTGGTTTGTCCGACTGCATGCGTTTGTTAGGCGCGTAGCAATCTTTTCTAAGCATCGTCTGTCGGCTCATTATTATTTGCACAGTGCCCGATTGCGATCTTCACTAAGTTCTGTACAAATTGAAAAAAACGATAATTCATAGTGTCAGCTAACGTAATAGATCTATCGGTGAATTCACAGTTTTGCCTCAGACCAGATATGCCAGAGTAATCTGACGTCATGAATTCATTAAACTCATCAAAGTATCTATTTGCTCTGCCACCAGGAGCATGCGCACCAGTGTGCCTCACGTGCTTCCAAGCCTTTAGCTCTAGTCGGTCTCTAGGTCTTATCCAGTGATTGTGTTCGTTAAAATCCTGTTCGTCGAGTAGAGCCCATATATAGGCCAAGGCTATTAAGTTACTAGCATGATTCAGTTGGCCTTGAATTTTCTTTGTTGCTTCGGGATTGTTGCTATATCTAACAGCATTTCGATGAACCGTACACAACCAGCCAATCATGTCAGACTCGTCCATCAGTCTTTTCTGTAACGCCAGTAATTTGTCAGTTTCGTCCTGATTGTGCATGTAAATTCCCTGCTTGTAGGTCGATTACTAGGTAGCGCCTAACAGCATGATTAAAAGGTCATTGACCTGAGAATATACTATCTGTTGTCAGGCGTCTGCTCTTGGCCGAAGATTGCCTCCTAGCCCAGCTAATTGAGCGTCTCCTTTGAAGAAAGCTGACCCTCAAACTAGATCGATCAGCGGCGACAAGCGACTGTGATTTCAATTGATCACGCGCGTAGCGGGCATTGGGTTCGACTTGTTATGCATTGGTAGGCACTCTGCAGAAATTTCTGGCATCACCCAAAGCTAAGAGACAGAAGATTGTGATTTACCTCATCAGGCCTCTCGACCAATATTATTAGGTATACTGTCCCCAGATTCCAGATTCCATTTCTCCTTGATCAAA